>NZ_JBFRNC010000033.1:0-78652 GCF_041470825.1 Vibrio sp. 10N.261.55.A10
AAAACTTTTTTCAAGCGCTTGGCTTGGCTAATTTGGCTTGCTGATTCGTTCTGGTTTCCTAAGAAGCCATCCCGTGTCAGCGAGGTGGCATTATAGAGATTTCGATCACACTGGCAAGCCCTTTTTTAAGTTTTTTTCGTTTTTTTATTCGTTCGATTAAAAAGAACTCAAAACGCCTCAAAAGTAGGCTTTTATCTTACATATTCTTCAGTTTTTCAGTGAACAAAGAGACTTTTTCCCAGTTTGTGTACTCAACTTCCTTCGTTGTATCCGTTTCACCACCTGTCATATTCATAATAAAGCGGATCATGGTTCTATCGAACCAGTTATAACGTGGGTAATAGAGGGCACCTGCAAATACACCGATTAAAGTCGGCTGCCATGGAGACTTGGTAAGGAACTTCTTAATATACGCACTGCCTTCTGGTGTATCTTTGCCTTGGTCTTCTTTACGCGCCGTTAAGTTAACACAGAAGAACGCAACCTTGCTTGATTGCAACTGAGTAAGGTTGGCATCAATAAATTGATATAGCTTCTTATTAAGGTGGCCATAACGAATCGATGCGCCAATCAACACTCTGTCGTACTGAGCAAAGTCCACCTTGCCAATAGTGTGCAGATCTTGAAGCTCACATTCGAACTCACTCATTTCTTCTTTTATATAGTTCAAGATTTTCTTGGTCTGCCCTTCACGGCTTGAATACAAAAATAGAACTTTTGCCACAATGTTGTCCTTAGCTACGCCAAAACGTAGGGGTCAATAAGATTAATAAGGTGAAGATTTCTAGTCGGCCAAACAGCATAGATACGATAAGTACCCATTTTGCTTTGTCGTTCACATCGCCAAAGTGCACCGCGACTTCACCAAGGCCCGGGCCAAGGTTATTTAATGTCGCCGCTACCGCAGAGAAAGCACTCAACTCGTCCATACCAGTTGCAATAAGAGCCAGCATACAAACCACAAACACTAATGCGTATGCAGAGAAGAAGCCCCAGACCGCATCTACAACACGTTGTGGTAGTGCAGAACCGCCAACCTTGATGGTATAGACAGCCCGTGGGTGAACAAGACGCTTCATTTCACGAGCACCTTGCAGAGTAAGTAGTAAGATTCGAATCACTTTCATACCACCACCCGTAGAACCTGCACATCCCCCTATAAAAGAAGAGAACAAAAGCAGTACGGGTAAGAACAATGGCCACTCTGAGAAACCCGTCGTTGTAAAACCCGCGGTCGTAGAGATAGACACGGTTTGGAACAAGGCTTGGTCGAAAGCATCGTAGTACGAATCATAAGAGTGATGATTGAGCAGTAATAAGAAACAAACCAAGAACAGTACTGCCTGAATAAAGATAAAGGCGCGGAACTCAGGATCTTTCCAATAATACTTAGGATGCACACCTCCTGAAGCAAATGCAGCAAAGTGAAGCGAATAGTTACATGCGGATATAAGAAGGAACACAACTGTAATCATGTTGATCGCAGGGCTATTGAAATACCCCATGCTCGCATCGTGAGTCGAGAAGCCACCAATCGCAATAGTAGAGAAGCTATGACTGATGGCATCAAAGAAGCTCATCCCAGCAAGCCAAAACGCCACTGCACAAGCAATGGTTAAGCTCAGGTAGATGTACCAAAGCGCTTTTGCCGTTTCAGCAATACGCGGAGTCATCTTGCTATCTTTTACTGGACCCGGGATTTCAGCACGATATAACTGCATACCACCGATACCCAGAACAGGGAGGATAGCTACCGCTAATACGATGATACCCATACCACCAAACCATTGTAGGAACTGACGATAAAAAAGAATCGCCTTAGGCAGATCATCGAGGCCGACAATTACGGTCGCACCTGTCGTAGTTAATGCAGAGAAGGATTCGAAGAAAGCATCGGTTACCGACACATTGGGGTTATCGGCGATCAAAAACGGCAGCGCACCCGCACTACCGATTACCGTCCAAAACAGAACAACAATCAAAAAGCCATCACGCGCTTTCAATTCATGCTTATAACGTCGGTTTGGAAACCAGCAAGTTGCTCCACAGAATAAGAGAACGAAGAAGGTCGTCACAAATGGCACACCCGCACCATCTCGATAGATCAGTGCGACGAGCGCAGGAGCAAGCATTGATACACTAAAAAGTGCTAATAATAATCCGACGATTCGAATAATTGAGCGAAATTGCATGAGCTATTGAACGAAGCGAAATGCTTCACACTTCCTAGTTGTCTTTGACTTTCGTTACCAGTGCCTTAGCACCGCTTTTATTGATCATGGTTTGGGTAAACGAATCTACCTGAAGGAGCTCTATTTCAATAATAAGCTCAACTTGAACACCATAATCCGCTTGGACCTCAACAGCCTGATGCTGAGCCATGATGGATTGTGCGATCGGCACAAAGCCATAGTCTAACTCTAGCCGTAATTTTGTGGTTATTTTTTTCTCGATAGTTTGAAGCAGCTTGAGAGCTTGTTGTACGCCACCGCCGTAAGCCTTAACCAAACCGCCGGTTCCAAGCTTAATTCCGCCAGAGTAGCGCGTCACAACAGCCGTTAATTCACCGACACCAGAGCCCGATAGTTGCGCCAAGATAGGCTTACCCGCTGTACCCGAGGGTTCACCATCATCACTGAAACCCCAAAGCATTGAGTCTTCAGGTCGACCAGCAACAAAACCCCAACAGTTATGTCGTGCTGAAGAATGCTCTTTTTTCACCTGTTCTACGAACTGTTTTGCAGCTTCAACACTTGGAGTATGAGCAAGATGCGTAATAAAGACGCTCTTTTTTATCTCTTCTTCAAACAGAGCCGACGCAGAAGGTATTAAATAAGGCTGTTCATTCATATCGTTAACTTAGTTAATAAGAGCGACGAAGTGTATCACGCGTGAATAATAAGGGTTAGAGGATCTGTGCCATCGCACAATGTTAAACAATTGTTTAAAAAATGTATTGAAATTAATCAAGCAGAGGTACAGACTAAGACAACTGGTCTTACCAGGTATTCTACAATAATAGAAAGATAACAAGATTCTCTCAAACAATCGTGGATTGTATGTCATGGAGATAGACAATGATTTACCAAGCTAACACCCTACAGGTAAAGGAATTACAAGATGGTATTGCGGAATTAAGCTTCTGTGCACCAGCCTCTGTAAACAAACTCGACCTTGCTACTTTAGAATCACTAGATAAAGCGTTAGATGCTCTTAATGCTCACGCAGGATTACGTGGTTTAATCTTAACTTCAAACAAAGACGCGTTCATTGTAGGCGCAGACATCACTGAATTTCTTGGCCTATTTGCTAAGCCAGAAGCAGAACTTGATGAATGGTTAAGATTCGCTAATTCAATCTTCAGCAAGCTCGAAGACCTTCCTGTCCCAACTCTTTCAATGATGCGTGGCCATGCCCTTGGCGGCGGCTGTGAATGTGTACTCGCTACCGATTTCCGTATCGGTGACAAGACCACCAGCATTGGTCTACCTGAAACCAAACTTGGCATCATGCCTGGTTTTGGTGGTTGTGTGCGCCTACCTCGTGTTATCGGTGCTGACAGCGCAATGGAAATTATCACGCAAGGCAAAGCATGCCGTGCAGATGAAGCGCTTAAAGTTGGCTTGTTAGATGCGATTGTTGAAACAGACCAGTTACTAGAATCGGCAATCAATACCGTTTCTCTGGCTGCTAATGAAAAATTAGACTGGCAGCTACGCCGTAAACAAAAGACATCAGCGCTTTCACTAAGCAAACTCGAAGCGATGATGAGCTTTACCATGGCGAAGGGCTTAGTTGCTCAAAAAGCAGGGCCTCACTACCCAGCTCCGATTACTTCTGTGATTGCGATTGAAGAAGCAGCACGCAGCAATCGCGATGCAGCACTCGACATCGAACGTAAGCACTTCGTTAAGCTAGCGAAATCGGAAGAAGCAAAAGCATTAGTTGGCTTATTCCTGAATGACCAGTACATCAAAGGCTTAGCGAAACAAGCGGGTAAGTCAGCAAACAAAGCAACTGAGCGTGCAGCCGTACTTGGTGCAGGTATCATGGGCGGCGGTATTGCTTACCAATCAGCTCTAAAAGGCGTGCCAGTGATGATGAAAGACATCGCACAAGCATCGCTTGATCTAGGTATGAACGAAGCATCTAAGCTGTTGAATAAACGCTTATCACGCGGTCGCTTAGATGGATTCAAGATGGCAGGTATTCTGTCTTCTATTACTCCAAGCCTGCATTACGCGGGTGTAGAACAGTCGGATGTGATTGTTGAAGCAGTAGTAGAAAACCCGAAAGTAAAAGCAGCAGTACTGAGCGAAGTGGAAGGTTTGGTTGGTGAAGACACGGTTCTAACATCAAACACCTCTACAATTCCGATCAACCTGCTAGCGAAATCACTGAAGCGCCCAGAAAACTTCTGTGGCATGCACTTCTTTAACCCTGTGCATCGCATGCCTTTGGTTGAGATCATCCGTGGTGAACAAACTTCAGAAGAGACCATCAATCGCGTGGTTGCTTACGCAGCGAAGATGGGTAAATCCCCAATCGTTGTTAACGACTGCCCAGGCTTCTTCGTTAACCGTGTACTTTTCCCTTACTTTGGCGGTTTCAGCATGTTGCTACGCGACGGTGCTGATTTCACTAAGATCGATAAAGTGATGGAGCGCAAGTTCGGTTGGCCAATGGGCCCGGCTTACTTACTAGACGTTGTAGGCCTAGACACTGCACACCACGCACAAGCTGTGATGGCGCAAGGTTTCCCAGAGCGTATGGGCAAAGAAGGTCGTGATGCGATTGATGCACTTTACGTTGCTGAAAAATACGGTCAGAAAAACGGTAGCGGTTTCTACACATACAGCGTAGACAAGCGTGGTCGTCCGAAGAAGACCTTCTCTGAAGACATTCTTCCTATCTTGGCTGACGTATGTCAAGCACCACAAGATTTTGATGACCAAACAATTATCCAGCGCGTGATGATTCCAATGATCAACGAAGTGGTGCTTTGTCTAGAAGAAGGCATTATCGCGACACCGCAAGAAGCGGATATGGCACTGGTTTACGGTTTAGGCTTCCCTCCATTTAGAGGCGGCGTATTCCGCTACTTAGACAGTGTGGGCATTGGTAACTTCGTTGAAATGGCGAAAGGCTACCAAGACTTAGGTGCAATGTACCAAGTTCCTCAGCTATTGCTTGATATGGCAGCGAAGGGCGAAAGCTTTTACGACAGCCAACAAGCCAGTTCTCTGTAACCCACATTTGGAAAAGGAATAGCAAAATGAAAAATGTAGTTGTTGTTGATTGCCTTCGCACCCCAATGGGACGTTCCAAAGGTGGAGCTTTCCGTCACACTCGTGCTGAAGATCTGTCTGCACATTTGATGAAAGGCATTTTAGAGCGCAACCCAGAAGTAAACCCTGTCGAAATTGAAGATATTTACTGGGGTTGTGTACAACAAACACTAGAGCAAGGCTTCAACGTTGCACGTAACGCTGCCTTGCTTGCTGGTCTACCGATTGAGATTGGTGCTGTAACAGTCAACCGTTTATGTGGTTCATCTATGCAAGCTTTGCATGATGCAACTCGCTCTATCATGGTTGGTGATGCTGAAATCTGCCTGATTGGTGGTGTGGAGCACATGGGCCACGTACCAATGAACCATGGTGTTGATTTTCACCCAGGCATGTCAAAACACGTAGCAAAAGCGGCCGGCATGATGGGGCTAACCGCTGAGATGTTAGGCAAAATGCACGGTATTAGCCGTGAAGACCAAGATGCATTCGCAGCACGCTCACATGCTCGCGCTCAAGCAGCTACGGTTGAAGGTCGTTTCAAAAATGAAATCCTGCCAACCGAAGCTCACGCTGCAGACGGTTCTCTGTTCACTCTGGATTACGACGAAGTCATTCGCCCAGAGACAACAGTTGAAGGCTTATCCCAGCTGCGTCCGGTATTTGACCCAGCAAACGGCACAGTAACAGCAGGTACTTCATCAGCTCTGTCTGATGGTGCTTCTGCAATGCTTATCATGAGCGAAGAGAAAGCTAACGCACTTGGCCTTAAGATTCGCGCTCGCGTGAAGTCTATGGCTATCGCTGGCTGCGATCCTTCAATCATGGGTTACGGCCCAGTACCAGCAACCCAAAAAGCACTTAAACGTGCAGGACTAACCATTGAAGACATGGGTGTGATTGAGTTAAACGAAGCGTTTGCTGCTCAATCTCTACCTTGTGCTAAAGACTTAGGTCTACTGGATGTTGTTGACGAGAAAGTAAACCTTAACGGCGGTGCGATTGCTCTGGGTCACCCACTAGGCTGTTCTGGTTCTCGTATCTCGACGACGCTAATCAACCTGATGGAAGCACAAGACGTGAAATACGGCTTGGCGACTATGTGTATTGGTTTAGGCCAAGGTATTGCAACGGTATTTGAACGCCCATAGCGTTTACTGACTGTAATATTTGAAGGGTAATCTTTTGTGCAGCTATATTTATATAGCTGCACTTTTTATTGCTTGGCATCCAACAATGCATCGATTGTGTTCAGCTAACTCAACGAGAGAAAAACCAACCCTGACATCTATGCACAAAACGCATATATTCAATGTTGATGTTTCATTATTTTTTCTCGGATGATTCAACTAAAGTTACTTCAGTTTCCTAATATTCCTCCACGGAGCAGATCATGTTTAAAGCACTTGTACTAAACCAAGAAGACAAAAAAACTATCGCGTCAGTTTCTCAAATTGAAGAATCTCAATTACCAGAAGGTAACGTGAAGATTGATGTTAGCTACTCTTCTTTGAACTACAAAGATGGTTTGGCGATTACAGGTAAAGGGCGCATTGTTCGCAACTTCCCTATGGTTCCTGGTATCGACCTTTCTGGTGTGGTTTCACAATCTGATGACCCTCGCTACAAAGCAGGTGACGAAGTGGTTCTAACTGGTTGGGGTGTTGGTGAAGGTCACTGGGGCGGCATGGCTGAGAAAGCAAGCCTAAACGGTGACTGGTTAGTGCCGATGCCTAAAGGTCTAGACGCTAAGAAAGTAATGGCGATTGGTACAGCAGGCTTCACAGCAATGCTTTGTGTTCAAGCTATTGTCGATGCTGGCATCAAGCCTGAAGACGGTGAAATCCTAGTTACCGGCGCAAGTGGCGGTGTAGGTAGCGTATCTATCACTCTACTAAACCAACTGGGCTACAAAGTGGCAGCAGTGACTGGCCGTGCTTCTGTAAACGGTGAACTACTTAAATCACTAGGCGCGACACGTATTGTAGAGCGTGCTGAACTAGAAGAACCAGCTAAGCCACTAGAAAAACAACTGTGGGCTGGCGCTATCGATACGGTAGGCAGCAAAGTGCTTGCGAAAGTATTGGCGCAAATTGATTACAACGGTGCGGTTGCGATGTGTGGTCTAGCTGGCGGTTTTGACTTACCAACCACGGTAATGCCATTCATTCTGCGTAACGTTCGCCTACAAGGTGTTGATTCTGTAATGTGCCCTCGTGAAAAACGTATTAAAGCGTGGGAACAACTGGCTGAGCTACTACCAGAATCTTTCTACGCTCAAGCAACCAAAGAAGTGTCTTTAGACGGTGCAATTCAAGCAGCAGAAGACATCACTAACGGTCAAATCACTGGTCGCGTAGTCATTAAACTATAGGCTCTCAAACATAAAGTTATCAAACCTTAAGCAACAGCTTTAGGCTTGGATAACCCAAAACAACAAAGGGCTGATTTTTATCAGCCCTTTTGCGTTTTTGTCATTCGGGTCAAGTGAACTCAGACTCAGATCCGGTTAACCCAAACCGACATCCGCAATCCGTTTTTGAATCAACTCACCACACTCTTCTTTTACCACTCTTCTTAACCATTGTTGTGAAGCAGAAGAATCGCAACGCGAGTGCCAGATCAGTGAGTAATCAAACGGCATAAATTCAAATGGTAATGGCTTAACAACCAAGTCATAACGCTCTGCTACCAAATAAGCCAAATCAGCAGGCACAGTAATCACCAACGGCATTCTATCGACAATCGCCAATGCCGCTTCAAGGTGATAAGCACGCAGTACCATTTTTCTGGGTTGTTGATTAGCTAAAGCGTTGTCCAATAAAGCCTTAACACCATCACTGATCGCAATCATCGCATGTGGGAGTGAAACATAGTCTGCAAGGCTTAAAGGTTGATCGGCTAATGGATGGTTTTTAGATAACAGACACGACACACCAACCGGCCCCAAGACTTCTTGATGAAGTGGTGCAATGCTGCCACTCGGACGACAGATCGCCATATCAACGCGTTCGGTGCTGAGCTGTTTAAACAAATGCTCATGCTGCAACGGAGCAAACTCCAAAGAGATATTGGGTGCTTGTTCATAAATCTTAGGCAACGCATAAGGCAAGATGGTTTGCATCGCATAATCGGTGGTAGCGATCAGAAAACGTTCGCTGCAATAGTAAGGGTCAAAGTCACTCGGACTCAGCAATTGGCGAAAAGACTCCAAAGGCTGATCAATACGCTGACTGATCTCGAGTGCTTTCTTGGTAGGAATAAGGTGCTGACCTTGACGTGTAAACAACGGATCGTTTAGTAATTCTCTTAAACGCCCTAATACTCGACTGGTTGCGGATTGGCTTAAGTTAAGACGAAGCGCGGCCTGGCTTACGCTGCCCTCTTCAATCAATACCTTTAAAGCGACCAATAAATTAAGGTCTCTACGATAGATGTCTTCTAATTCCACGCCACTTACCTAGCTGTATACGATTGCCATTAGTCACTAAGTTGTTTATAGCATGCTTTAGATAAAAAAAATCCCGCAATTACGCGGGGAAGCCCAAGAAAATTTGGGGATAGTGTCGGAATGTTGTCGTATCGGAATTCGCTTGCTGTATTCGGGTTAGTGCTCTTGCTCTTCGGCTATGCCTTGCCAACGGCGCATCTCTACCCAAATACCAATAATCGTTGCTACTATGCCAAAAATAGGCATCAGTGAGGTCTCTGTCGATGAGCGTAGTACTAACGCACAAAAAGAAATAAAACAGAGAACCGAATAAATTGTTAATCTATCTAATCCTGTCAACATCGCCACTCCTTAGCTAGTTGCCTTTGCTTCAAGTTGTTATCAACTTGTTAACTAAGTTATAGGAAATGATTCTGTTTGCCAAGCACTTATTGCATATTTTTTCTGCAGACGTATTATTCACTCGTTAGATAGATATAGAGATACAAACCATGACATTCAAACCTGAACTGGCAACCCATACTTTAGAAGCTGAAGGCCTGCGTTGCCCGGAACCAGTAATGATGGTCAGGAAGACAATTAGAAACATGCAGGATGGCGATGTGTTACTGGTAAAAGCTGACGATCCTTCGACAACTCGAGATATTCCGAGCTTTTGTCGATTCATGGATCACCAGTTGGTAGGCCAAGCAACAGAAACGTTGCCTTACCAGTATTTGATCAGAAAGGGATTGGAGGCGTAACGCCCCACCGACTATCAAGTATCAAAAAAGCCGCTCGTACCTTATGTTCTTAAACAGAACTCAGAGTACGAGCGGCTTTTTGTTTATTCGCTTCTAGATTTGTTTTGCAGATGCTCCAGCTGATGCTGAATTTCTCGGATATCTTTGCGCATCGGAATAATATGCGCGACCCGAATCCAAGCCTCTACCGCAAGTGCAGTCATGATGATGGCACCCGCGACCATTGGCAGCCACATGTCCGTCAACACCATGCCTAACAGTGTAAGTGCAAGACCAAAAGTAAATAGATAACTTTGGCTTTGTGGAGTAATACCCATATAACGCGTCAACATAATCATGCCCTCGTGTTCTTAACTCACAAGATTAAAATATCATGACAAGTATGACAGTTATATGTCCATTCGCTCGATAAACCCCACAATACTGTAAGAGTATGACCTACAACACATTACTCTACTGATTGAGTATAATAAGACTCAAAACACTTACGAGTAAAACGCAGCAGCGATAGCTAAACCCACGAATAGCAAGGCTGTGATCTTACGAATCAGATCAAGAGGCATCTTATCAGCAGACAGCTTACCGATGATCACCACAGGCACATTTGCCAGCAACATACCAATGGTTGTACCCAGAATCACCCACGCTAATGCATCCGCATATTGAGCCCCTAGGATAGAGGTCGCAATTTGGGTTTTATCGCCGATCTCAGCAATAAAGAAAGCGATAAAACTGGCGACAAACGGTCCTCGGTTTGAGATCTGTTCATCGTCATCTAACTTATCGGGAATCAAAATCCAGCCAGCCATCGCAATGAAACTGACCACCAGCACCCACTTTAATACTTCAGGTGAAAGATAATCAGCAACCACGACCCCGAGCCATGCAGCAAGGGCATGATTGGCAATGGTGGCAAAGAAGATAGCCGCAATGATAGGTATCGGTTTTCGATATCGACTGGCTAATAAAAGGGATAGCAACTGGGTCTTATCACCGATCTCGGCTAAGGCGACAGTTGTAATTGAAATTGCTAAAACGCTCACGACATGCTCATTTGGGATGGAGATTATTATATTTAACCAAAGACAAACCTCGCGCCCCATCCCGGTTCACGATGCTTGTCTAAGGTCTTGCTAAGCGCCACCAAGGTGGTGGTTGCCTCGAACGCCATGATGATTTTGCATCAATTATGTTGACGAACGAACTCATTCAATAGGATATGAATAAGTAAGCTACTCCCCAAAGACCGCGAGATTTTAATCACCCACGCTTTCAAACACAAGTGTCAAACTTATCAAAATATCCACTTGTGCCGAAAAACAAACATTAAAGGCAAAAAAATCCACTAAACGACATTTTAGACCACTAATTAAACAAGATTACCCCTACTCGCTTTACGAATATCTCGGTATACTCAGAGGTTATTTTTCTCATTCATTTAAAAGAATCGCGCGAACCTGACTATGCAAAAATACGATATCAAAACCTTCCAGGGAATGATCCTCGCGCTGCAGGATTACTGGGCTCAAAACGGTTGTACCATTGTTCAACCTCTAGATATGGAAGTAGGTGCAGGCACCTCTCACCCAATGACATGTCTACGAGCACTTGGCCCAGAGCCAATGTCTACAGCTTACGTTCAACCTTCTCGTCGTCCGACCGATGGCCGTTACGGTGAAAACCCTAACCGTCTGCAGCACTACTACCAATTCCAAGTAGCGCTAAAACCATCGCCAGACAATATCCAAGAGTTGTACCTAGGCTCCCTAGAGGTTCTTGGTGTTGACCCACTTGTTCACGACATTCGCTTCGTTGAAGATAACTGGGAAAACCCAACACTAGGCGCATGGGGCCTTGGTTGGGAAGTATGGCTAAACGGCATGGAAGTAACTCAGTTTACTTACTTCCAACAGGTTGGCGGCCTTGAGTGTAAGCCAGTAACTGGCGAGATCACTTACGGTATCGAGCGTCTAGCAATGTACATCCAGGAAGTAGATTCTGTTTACGACCTAGTATGGAACGTAGCACCAGACGGTTCTAACGTGACTTACGGTGACATCTTCCACCAAAACGAAGTTGAGCAATCGACGTACAACTTCGAGCACGCAGACGTAGATTTCCTATTCACTTTCTTCGACCAGTGCGAGAAAGAGTGTAAAGAGCTACTTGAGCTTGAGAAGCCACTGCCGCTTCCAGCTTACGAGCGCATTCTAAAAGCAGGTCACGCATTCAACATCCTTGATGCGCGCAAAGCTATCTCTGTAACAGAGCGTCAACGTTACATCCTTCGTATCCGCAACCTGACTAAATCAGTTGCTGAAGCGTACTACGCGTCACGTGAAGCGCTTGGCTTCCCAATGTGTAAGAAGGAAGGTAAATAATCATGGCGAAGAATTTTCTAATTGAACTGGGTACGGAAGAGCTTCCACCAACAGCACTTCGTTCTCTAGCAGAAGCGTTTGCTTCTAACTTTGAAGCAGGTCTTAAAACGGCTGAGCTTTCTCACGAAGGCATCAAGTGGTACGCAGCACCTCGTCGTCTAGCACTTAAAGTAACTGCACTGGCTGAAGGCCAAGCAGACAAAGTGGTTGAGAAACGTGGCCCTGCTGTTTCTGTGGCATTCGATGCTGAAGGCAACGCGACCAAAGCGGCACAAGGTTGGGCTCGTGGTAACGGTATTACTGTTGAGCAAGCTGACCGTCTGAAAACAGACAAAGGCGAGTGGCTTCTTTTCAAACAAGAAGTAGCTGGCAAACCAGTTCAAGAATTGGTGATGGACATTGCTGCGAAAGCACTGGCTGGCCTACCAATTCCTAAAGCAATGCGCTGGGGTAACTCAGACATTCAATTTATCCGTCCAGTAAAAACACTGACAGTACTACTAGGTGATGAGCTTGTTGAAGGCGAAATCCTAGGCGTAGCATCTGCTCGTACTATCCGTGGCCACCGTTTCATGGGCGAACAAGAGTTCACAATCGACTCTGCTGACCAATACCCTGCGATCCTAGAAGAGCGCGGTAAAGTAATGGCAGATTACGAAGCGCGTAAAGCGATCATCCTTGCTGATTCGCAAAAAGCGGCAGCTGCGGTTGGCGGTACAGCTGACCTAGAAGATGACCTTGTTGAAGAAGTAACGTCTCTGGTTGAATGGCCAGTAGTACTGACAGCGAAGTTTGAAGAAGAGTTCCTAAAAGTCCCTTCTGAAGCTTTGGTTTACACCATGAAGGGTGACCAAAAGTACTTCCCTGTTTACGATGACAACAAGAAGCTACTACCGAACTTCATCTTCGTATCGAACATCGAGTCTAAAGAGCCTCGTCACGTTATCGAAGGTAACGAGAAAGTGGTACGCCCACGTCTTGCTGATGCTGAATTCTTCTTCAACACAGACCGTAAGCGCCCGCTTATCGACCGTCTTGCTGAACTAGACCAGGCTATCTTCCAGAAGCAATTGGGTACTATCAAAGACAAAACAGACCGCATCACAGAGCTTGCAGGCTACATTGCTGAGCAAATCGATGCTGACGTTGAAAAGTCTAAGCGTGCTGGCCTACTGGCTAAGTGTGACCTAATGACCTCTATGGTATTCGAATTTACGGATACTCAAGGTGTGATGGGCATGCACTACGCGACTCACGACGGTGAAGACGAGCAAGTTGCACTGGCACTTTACGAGCAATACATGCCTCGTTTCGCGGGTGACGATCTACCAAGCACTGGTATCTCTTCAGCAGTAGCAATGGCAGACAAGCTAGACACTATCGTAGGTATCTTCGGTATTGGCCAAGCACCAAAAGGTTCTGACCCATTTGCACTTCGTCGTGCGTCTCTAGGTGTGCTACGTATCATCGTTGAAAACGGCTACAACCTAGACCTAACCGATCTGATCGGCAAAGCGAAAGAGCTACTAGGCGACAAGCTGACTAACAAAAACGTAGAAGCTGACGTTATCGACTTCATGCTAGGTCGTTTCCGCGCATGGTACCAAGATGCTGGTTTCAGCGTTGATATCATCCAAGCGGTACTAGCACGTCGTCCAACTAAGCCTGCTGACTTTGACCAACGTGTTAAAGCGGTTTCTCACTTCCGTGAACTGGAAGCAGCAGAAGCACTAGCAGCAGCGAACAAGCGTGTAGGTAATATCCTTGCGAAATTCGATGGCGAGCTACCAGCTGAAATCGACCTAACGCTTCTTCAAGAAGACGCAGAGAAAGCACTGGCTGAAAACGTTGAAGTAATGACGGAAGCACTAGAACCAGCATTCGCAACAGGTAACTACCAAGAAGCCCTAAGCAAGCTTGCTGATCTACGTGAACCAGTTGATGCATTCTTCGATAACGTAATGGTTATGGCTGATGACGAAGCGCTTAAGAAGAACCGTCTAACGCTACTGAACAACCTACGTAACCTGTTCCTACAGATTGCTGACATCTCTCTACTGCAAAAATAAGCACAAGTGAGACAATTACTCTAAGTCATACTCTGAGTAATTAACGGTAAACACCCAAAGGGAAGCGAAAGCTTCCCTTTTTGTTTTTGTGAACCAAGCATTTGTTTGTAGAGGTCTTATTGATTAACTGAATGAAACAGCACTCAGACTGTAGAGGGCATTGTTTGCTATAACTGACCTGTTTATTCAGGGGAAGGGAACAATGAAAAAAACAGTACTCGCGCTTTCAATACTCGCACTCAGCGCATGCAGCCAAACCAGTGACAACAACCTATTACTGACAATTGATAACGACACTGTCGTATTCGAATCATCCGGTAAAGGCACCGTGATTGCAGAACAGGAACTCGCGAAAGGTAGCTATACCTTCTCTATCAGCGATACTCAAAATACCTGTGGCACCAACTATGCGCTGGCTGAAGAAAACCGCATCAAATTCAATAAACCCCTTCGCCTAGACGACTGCGCCGAGAAGTCTGAATTAGATATCAAGATCTTTCGCGCTAACACCTATCAGTTTATGCTCAACCCACAAACCAATGAACTGACCGTTCAGATAAAGCCGAAGCAACAACAAGTACAAAGCTTTGCTTGTCCGGTTCCTAGTGACGAACCAACCATCATCGACGTTGCTCAAACCTTTGATGATGGCACCGTGGTTAGAGACGCTCTTTCAGGCAAACAAGTCACAGTAACGAATGGCAGCGTCACCATGCAGCCAGCAGAAAATAGCCAAGGTGTTCTGCTGCTTGAGAAAGTAGAACCAGAAACCAAAGCTGACTTTAGTTGGGATAACGCCACGGTTTACTTCGTAATGACTGACCGTTTCCACAATGGTAATCCTGATAACGACAACAGTTACGGTCGCAGCCAAGATGAACAAGACGAAATCGGCACCTTCCACGGTGGTGACTTGGCAGGCTTAACCGAAAAACTCGATTACATAGAATCACTCGGTGCTAATGCTATCTGGATAACGTCTCCGTTAGAGCAAATCCACGGCTGGGTTGGCGGCGGTGATCGAGGTGACTTCAAACACTACGGCTACCACGGCTACTACCATCAAGATTGGACCAAGCTCGATGACAACATGGGCACCGAAGACGAGCTAAAAACCTTCATCGATACCGCGCATAGCAAAGGCATTCGTGTTGTTTGGGATGTGGTAATGAACCACACCGGCTATGCGACGCTTGCCGACATGCAAGAGTTTGATTTTGGTAAGCTCAACCTAACTGACGAAGAAGCCAAACAAACACTTGGCGAAAACTGGACAGATTGGCAACCTGCCAAAGGTCAGAACTGGCACTACTTCAACAACTACATCTCTTACAGCGACAAAGAAGCGTGGGAAAAGTGGTGGGGCAAAGC
Source organism: Vibrio sp. 10N.261.55.A10 (assembly GCF_041470825.1). Taxonomy (NCBI): domain Bacteria; kingdom Pseudomonadati; phylum Pseudomonadota; class Gammaproteobacteria; order Vibrionales; family Vibrionaceae; genus Vibrio; species Vibrio sp. 10N.261.55.A10. The sequence goes on from NZ_JBFRNC010000033.1 coordinate 15,304, forward strand.
TTGGCTACGCAGCGATATCGGCGCCTATGACTCTCCGGGCTACAATAACCTCACCATGTCTTTGGCGCATCTGCCCGATTTCAAAACAGAGTCGACAGAGACAATCGGGCTGCCTAATTTCTATCGCAATAAGTCCACCAGCGCGACCGATGAACTCAAAACACCTCGTAACCATTTAATCACTTGGTTATCGGATTGGGTGCGCGAATATGGTGTCGATGGTTTCAGGGTCGATACCGCTAAACACGTTGAACTCGAAGCATGGGCAGAACTGAAAGAGAGCACCAACCAGGCACTTGCCGAGTGGAAACAGAACAACCCAGACAAGGCCTTGGATGACTTACCCTTCTGGATGACTGGCGAAGTATGGGCACACAGCGTGGTCAAATCAGATTACTTCGCTAACGGATTTGATTCGATCATCAACTTTGAATTCCAGAGTGATATCGCACCAAAGGCGCTCAAGTGCCTATCCGATCTTGATGCTGATTACCTTCGATACGCAGAGAAGATCAACAACGACAGCGAGTTCAACGTACTGAGTTACCTTTCGTCTCACGACACCTCGCTATTCTGGACACAACATGGCAGTGACTTTGCAAAACAAACCAAAGCTGCAAACGCGTTGATGCTGGCTCCCGGTGCGGTACAGATCTATTACGGCGATGAAATCGCCCGAGACTTTGGCCCAACGGGTTCTGATCCAATGCAAGGCACACGCTCAGACATGCCTTGGGATCAAATCACTGGCGAACGTGCAGAGCTGCTAGAACACTGGCAAGCGCTTGGCCAATTCCGCCAACGCCACCCAGCCGTTGCTCAGGGTAAGCACATCATCCGTAACAGCAAGGGCTACTATGCGTTCGAACGCCAATACCAAGATGACAAGGTATTAGTCGTTTATACCGGTTCGAACTAAACCTTCATTAACATAAACACCAGAAACTAAAGGGGAAGCTTAGGCTTCTCCTTTTTTTATCGCTAAAGGTACGTTCAATAAGCAAGCTGTCACTCATTAACCAAACTTTATAGAAGTTTTTTACGTGTTAGAGCATTTGGCGCTATGCGTCGCAAAAACATTGCGGTATGTTCAAGGAATACACTGATGGCAGACATAAGGTCTGCCTTAATGACACGTAACAAGCAATCACAATGAATTAGGTAAAATTAGTAATGCAGTTCTCTAAGTTTGGCGAAAAGTTTAATCGATACTCTGGAATCACTCGTTTAATGGATGATTTGAATGATGGCCTGCGCACTCCTGGCGCAATCATGCTCGGTGGTGGCAACCCAGCCGCTATCCCTGCCATGCTCGATTACTTTAACCAAGCCAGTGCCGACATGCTCGCCAGTGGAGAACTCATCGCCGCCCTCGCCAACTACGATGGTCCGCAGGGTAAAGACAGCTTCATCAAATCGTTAGCGGCAATGCTGAAAGAGACCTACGGTTGGGACATCAGCGAGAAGAACATCAGCCTGACTAATGGCAGTCAAAGTGGCTTCTTCTACCTATTCAACCTGCTAGCAGGCCAACAGCCTGACGGCTCACATAAGAAAATCCTACTGCCGATCGCACCGGAATACATCGGCTACGGCGACGCGGGTATTGATGACGATATTTTTATCTCTTACCACCCAGAGATCGAACTGCTAGAAAACCGTCAGTTTAAATACCACGTTGATTTTGAAAAACTAAAGGTTGATGACTCAGTCGCGGCTATCTGTGCATCTCGTCCAACCAACCCAACGGGTAACGTACTGACCGACGAAGAAGTGCGTAAACTGGATAAACTGGCGCGTGAAAACAACATCCCACTGCTGATCGACAATGCTTACGGCCTGCCGTTTCCTAACATCATCTTTGAAGATGTCGAACCGCTCTGGAATGAAAATACGATTCTGTGCATGAGCCTTTCTAAGCTTGGTTTGCCGGGTGTGCGTTGCGGTATCGTAATTGCGAGTGAAGAAGTAACACAAGCATTGACCAACATGAATGGCATCATTAGCTTAGCGCCAAACAGTGTTGGCCCTGCAATTGCCAATCACATGATTGAAAAAGGCGATTTACTGCGCTTAAGTAGCGAGGTAATCAAACCTTTCTATAAAGATAAGTCACTACGTGCAGTTGAACTGTTACAAGACGCTATCGACGACCCTCGCTTCCGTATTCACAAGCCTGAAGGCGCTATCTTCTTATGGCTATGGTTTGATGAGCTGCCGATCACCACCATGGAACTGTACGACCGCCTTAAAGCTCGCGGCGTATTGATTGTTCCGGGTGAATACTTCTTTATCGGCCAAGAAGACGAGTGGGATCATGCTCACCAGTGCTTACGCATGAACTACGTACAAGATGATGAGGCGATGCAGAAAGGCATTGCTATCATTGCTGAAGAAGTGAAAAAGGCTTACTCAGAGCAGTAATAAGAGCTTTTAGCTTACCGCAGGTCAAATACAAAAAGAGCACCTCATTAGGTGCTCTTTCACTTTTACTTCCCGATATTTTTTAGCTCTAAGGAGCTAACAGTAATTAGCCTTCTAGTAGACTATTACCATTGATAGCAATCTTACGTGGTTGCATCGCTTCTGGGATTTCGCGTTCGAGGTCGATGTGAAGAAGACCATTTTCCATGCTTGCTCCTACCACTTTTACGTAGTCAGCCAGTTGGAATTTACGCTCGAAATCGCGCTCTGCGATACCTTGGTATACGAAGGTTTTCTCTGCTTCTGCTTTACGCTCACCTTTCACAATTAGCATGTTCTCTTTCTGAGTCAGATCTAATTGGTCATCAGCAAAACCAGCGACTGCCATAGTAATACGGTAGTTGTTCTCGTCTTTTTGCTCGATGTTGTATGGAGGGTAACCGCCAGAAGAGTTCTTCGATGTATTCGCTTCCATCATGTTGAATAGACGATCGAAGCCGATTGCGTTGCGGTAAAGTGGAGTGAAATCTACAGTTCTCATAATGCTATCCTTTTAGTAAGCAATAGTCTTAGCTGCGAATTTTACTTGGATCTAACCTGTGTGTGACCCAGTAAACAGCTAAGAGATTCAATTCGCATTCCTCGGGTTTCACCTCTATTGGCGACAACGCTGGGACATGGCAATGAATCAATTTTTAAGTTGTGTGCTGCCAAAGTTATCCTCTATTGAGCGATACTTCGTTAGCGGTAATGAAGGTTCTGTTTCTTCTCTTGTAGAGCAAGACAGTCATCCTCTTCACAAATAGATATATGGATTGAGCAAAATAGTTTCAAGGGGTTATTTTCAATTATTTTTGCAACTCAATATTTTTCAATATCTTACAAACATAAAAAAGCACCATCCAAAGGATAGTGCTTTAAAATGATTTTAGTTTTTTGAGACGAAGCTATTTGGCTTTAGTTCAAGGAAGAGGCGCGGAGCATACGAATGTATGTGAGCACCTCTGACACAGAAATTAAGCCAAAGAGCGAAGTATCAAAGAGACTAAACGTCTAGGTTTGCTACTTTCAGTGCATTCTCTTCGATGAAGTTACGACGAGGTTCAACTTGGTCACCCATTAGCGTCGTAAACAACAAATCAGCACCAACAGCATCTTCAATTGTTACTTGCATCATACGGCGAGTTTCAGGATCCATCGTGGTTTCCCAAAGTTGATCAGGGTTCATCTCACCTAGACCTTTGTATCGCTGTAGGCTTAGACCACGACGAGACTCTTTCACTAACCAGTTCAGAGCATCAACGAAGCTAGAAACTTCTTGAGTACGCTCGCCACGCTTAATGTAAGCGCCTTCTTCAATCAAGCCATCAAGTGCTTCAGAAAGGTCCGCTAGCTTACCAAACTCTTTAGAGTTAATAAGATCGATGCTCAGAAGATGCTCATGAGTCACACCATGAGTACGAACCACAATCTTAGGAACGCTTAAGCCTAGCTCTTCGTGTTTTTCAACTTCAAGGCTGTATTGGCTCGCACCTACTTCTTTCGCGTTTAGCTGCTCAACAAGCTGCTTACCCCAAGCTTCAACTGCCGCGTCATCATGACACTGCTCGGCCGTTAGACGAGGAACGTAAATCAGTTCGTGAACCAATGCGCGTGGGTAACGGCGGCTCATACGATCAACAAGCTTGATGCCTGCATTGTATTGCTGAACAAGCTTCTCTAAACCTTCACCTGCAAATGCTGGCGCTTCAGGGTTTACGTGCAGTTCTGCGTTGTCTAAAGCCAAAGATACTTGATACTGGTTCATCGCATCTTCATCTTTAATGTACTGCTCTTGCTTACCTTTCTTCACTTTGTAAAGTGGCGGTTGAGCAATGTAGATGTAGCCACGTTCAATCAGCTCTGGCATTTGACGGTAGAAGAACGTCAGTAGCAGGGTACGGATGTGAGAACCATCGACATCGGCATCGGTCATGATGATGATGTTGTGGTAACGCAGTTTATCTGGGTTGTATTCGTCACGACCAATACCACAACCAAGAGCGGTGATTAGCGTTGCTACTTCTTGAGAAGACAGCATTTTATCGAAACGTGCTTTCTCTACGTTAAGGATTTTACCTTTCAGCGGTAGGATTGCTTGGTTCTTACGGTTACGCCCCTGCTTAGCTGAACCGCCAGCAGAGTCTCCTTCCACAATATATAGTTCAGACAGTGCAGGATCTTTTTCCTGACAGTCAGCAAGCTTACCAGGAAGACCCGCTAAATCTAATGCGCCTTTACGACGAGTCATTTCACGAGCTTTACGCGCTGCATCACGAGCACGTGCTGCATCAATAATTTTAGAACAAACTGTTTTCGCTTCACCTGGGTTCTCAATAAGGAACTCAGACAACTTCTCACCCATTGTAGATTCAACGGCAGACTTCACTTCTGAAGAAACCAGCTTATCTTTAGTTTGGCTTGAGAACTTAGGATCAGGCACTTTAACAGAAACAATCGCCGTCAGACCTTCACGAGCATCATCACCAGAGGTCGCAGTCTTCGCTTTCTTAGAGAAGCCTTCCTTGTCCATGAAGCTGTTCAGAGTACGCGTTAGCGCCGCACGGAAACCTGCTAAGTGAGCACCACCATCGCGTTGAGGGATGTTGTTGGTGAAACAGTAGATGTTTTCTTGGTAGCCGTCATTCCACTGCATCGCAACTTCAACGGTAATACCGTCTTCGCGCTCAGAGTTAAAGTGGAAGATTTTTTGGATGATTGGCGTTTTGTTAGTATTAAGGTGTTCAACAAACGCTTGGATACCGCCTTCGTATTCGAAGTGATCCATTTTGTCTTCTTCGCGCTCGTCAATTAGCTTAATTGATACACCTGAGTTCAAGAATGATAGCTCACGTAGACGCTTAGCTAAAATGTCGTAATGGAACTCGATGTTAGTGAAGGTTTCTTCACTCGGCCAGAAACGAATCTCTGTACCTGTTTTATCCGTGTCACCGATAACCGCTAGTGGCGCTTGAGGCTCACCGTGGCTGTAGGTTTGAGTGTGGATTTTGCCACCGCGGTGGATAGTAAGAGTAACTTGCTTAGAAAGTGCGTTAACTACTGAAACACCAACACCGTGCAGACCACCAGATACCTTGTACGAGTTATCATCGAACTTACCACCCGCGTGAAGAACCGTCATGATTACTTCGGCTGCAGATACGTTTTCTTCTGGGTGCAATTCTGTTGGAATACCACGGCCGTCATCGCTCACAGACACAGAACTATCTTCATGGATAGTTACAATGATGTCATTACAGTGACCAGCTAGCGCTTCATCAATAGAGTTATCTACCACCTCAAAAACCATGTGGTGCAGACCGGTACCATCATCCGTGTCGCCAATGTACATTCCAGGACGCTTACGTACCGCATCCAGACCCTTCAGTACTTTAATACTCGATGAATCGTAATTATCTGACATAGTTACTCTCTGACTAATTATCCTTGCTCTATTTTGCCATGTTCCACATGAAACATCCTGCTATTTTCGTCATGCATATCTGCAATCTGATCAGCGGTAATAGAGCTTACAAAAACTTGAGCCTGGGTCGCCTTTAAACACTCAGCAAGACGTGCTCGGCGTTGGCTATCTAATTCGGAAGCGAAGTCATCTATCAAATAGATGCACTGCTTACCTGTCATTTGAGTGAGGTGTTGCCCTTGTGCTACTCGTAGCGCGCACACCATCAACTTCAATTGACCTCGTGACAAGACATCTTCCACTGGAGTGCCGTTCACTTTTATCTTCAGATCCGCTTTGTTTGGCCCACTAAAGGTGTAACCAAGCTGCTGATCCCTTTCAAAATTCTTTTCTAATATATCGGCGTACGGGGTGTCTTTGTCCCAGCCACGATAGTAGTTAATCTTTATCTCAAACTCAGGAAGGAAGGTCGCACAGATTTCTTCGGCGACTTCTTTGAGCTGATCAACGTAGGTGGCACGCCACTGACTGATGCTTTCTGCTAAACGGGCCAATTCTTGGTCCCAATAGCTCAGCTCTCGATAGTGCGTTGCCGTTTTCAATAAGGCGTTTCGCTGCTTATTGAGGCGCTTTACCCTGCCCCACGCATCATAAAAGCCCGACTCACTGTGGAAGACTCCCCAATCAATGAATGCTCGGCGATGCTTAGGTCCATCGGTTAGTAAATCAAACCCTTCAGGGTGAATCAACTGCAAAGGTAAGACTTGAGCTAACTGAGCCAACTTTTGCCCAGTTTGACCGCTTATTTTAACCTCTGTCGTGCCATCGCGCTGCTTATTAATGCCAATTGGCAGCTCAAATTGATCCGAGGTCATAAAACGGCCATGTACAAACAGCTCACTACACTCGTTTTGTATGATACGACCGGTAAGTGAACTCTTGAATGAGCGACCATGTCCGAGCAGATACACAGCTTCAAGGACACTGGTTTTGCCGCTTCCGTTAGCCCCTATAAGAAAGTTAAAGCCTGATGACGGTTGAATGTCACAGGCTTCAATATTTCTAAACTGCTTAACGATTAAGCGCGATAAAGGCATAACGTCTTCATATTAATCTTCAATCACGACTCGGTAGGTCAACATAGGGCTGCTTATAAGCGAATTGGCATAACAACGTACATCGCGCTGTCATCTTGTGCGTTCTCGATAAGAGCACTCGCATTGGCGTCTGACATTGAGATGCGAACCTGTTCACAACGCAGTGTGTTCAGAACATCCAATACGTAGCTTACGTTGAAGCCAATCTCTAGCGCGTCACCGTCGAAGTTAACATCGAGTACTTCTTCTGCTTCTTCTTGCTCTGGGTTGTTCGCGGTAATGCGCATCTCGCTATCCACAAGGTTAACGCGAACACCACGGAATTTTTCATTCGATAGAATCGCAGCACGAGAAAATGCTGAACGTAATTCATCACAGCCAGCTTCAAGTGTCTTGGTGGTATTTTGCGGCATTACGCGGCGATAATCAGGGAAACGACCATCAACCAGCTTAGAAGTGAAGACATAGTTGTTCACTTCAGCTCGCACGTTAGAGTTACCAATTTGCAGTGTTACTGGCTGTTCAGGTGCATCCAATAGCTTCACTAACTCTTGAACACCTTTACGAGGAACAATGATCTGCTTCTGAGCAAAATCCGCACCCAGTTGTGCTTGAGATACTGCCATACGGTGACCATCGGTCGCTACGCTGCGCAGGATAGAGCCTTCAATCTCAAACAACATACCGTTGAGGTAGTAACGAACATCTTGGTTCGCCATTGAGAATTGTGTTTTCTCGATAAGACCGCGAAGTTCAGCTTGTGTCACTGACACTTCAACTTCACTGCTCCAGTCTTCAATATTTGGAAAATCTGCCGCAGGTAATGTTGCTAAAGAGAAGCGGCTACGACCAGAGCGAACCTGAATACGGTCACCATCCAATACCACCGTGATCACTGAGTTATCTGGCAATCCACGGCAGATATCTAGGAATTTACGTGAAGGTACTGTAATGCTACCCGCTTCGAAATCACCTTCAAGCGTTACACGGCTGATCAGTTCAACTTCTAGATCCGTCGCTGTCATCGACAACACGTTATCTTCTACTTTAATCAGTAGGTTTCCTAGAATTGGAAGCGTTGGCCTGCCACCGAGTGCGCCAGATACTTGTTGTAATGGCTTAATCAGGTGACTACGTTCAATGGTAAATTTCATATCTTGCTCTTACGGTCTAAATGGCACTGCGTAATAGTACGTGGCCAAGATTCTGCTTATTAAGGTTAAGAATACTGTGTATTAAGAAGAAAGGGTACGAATCAAGTTCGAATAATCTTCTTTAATGTCGTGGCTCTCTTCACGCAGCTGAGCAATCTTACGACAAGCATGTAGTACCGTCGTGTGGTCACGACCACCGAATGCATCGCCAATCTCAGGCAAGCTGTGGTTTGTTAGCTCTTTCGCCAGTGCCATCGCCAATTGACGTGGACGAGCAACAGAACGAGAACGACGCTTAGACAATAGATCAGCGACTTTGATTTTGTAGTACTCAGCGACTGTCTTTTGAATGTTATCAATAGTGACCAGTTTTTCTTGCAGGGCAAGTAAGTCACGCAGTGCTTCACGCACGAAGTCGATCGTGATCGGGCGGCCAGTGAAGTTTGCATTCGCAATAACACGGTTCAATGCGCCTTCCAGTTCACGAACGTTAGAGCGTAGACGCTTGGCAATAAAGAACGCCACTTCATCCGCAAGGTGAATTTGGTGGTCTTCGGCTTTCTTCATCAAGATCGCAACACGTGTCTCAAGCTCTGGTGGCTCAATCGCTACCGTCAAACCCCAGCCGAAACGAGATTTAAGACGATCTTCTACCCCGTTGATCTCTTTTGGATAACGGTCAGACGTTAGGATGATCTGTTGGTTGCCTTCAAGCAGCGCGTTAAAGGTATGGAAGAACTCTTCTTGAGAACGCTCTTTATTAGCAAAGAATTGGATGTCATCGATAAGCAATGCATCAACACTACGGTAGTAGCGCTTAAATTCTTCGATCGCGTTGTTTTGCAGAGCCTTTACCATATCCTGAACAAAACGCTCTGAGTGCATGTAAACCACTTTCGCATTCGGCTTATTATCAACAATGGCGTTACCCACCGCATGCAACAAGTGCGTTTTACCTAAACCAGTGCCGCCGTATAGGAACAACGGGTTGTAGGCTGTACCTGGGTTATCAGAAACCTGACGTGCCGCAGCCAAACCGAGTTGGTTCGACTTACCTTCAACAAAGTTATTGAACTTATGTTTTGGGTTCACGTTTGAGCGGTGATTCAAGTCAACCGCGACAGGCTCTTCATCACGCCAGATATTATGGACAGGTTTGCGAGCTTGTAATTGCGCAGGTGCTGATGACTCAGCGGCCACATCAGCTGCAGTGCGAGTCTGAGTTGGTGTCGGTGTCGCAGGCTTTGGTGCAATCACACGCTTGCTTCCCACTTCAAAATGAAGATGTGGGATATCGTTACCGCAATATTCTTGCAGCAGACGGTTAATGCTATTTAGATACTTATCACGAACCCAATCGAGTACGAAACGGTTCGGTGCAAATAGAGTTAGAGTATTGTCATTGAGTTCCGCTTGTAACGGACGAACCCACATACTGAATTCTGTAGCTGGTAACTCTTCTTGAAGCTGTTGCAAACACTGCAACCAAAGCGAAGATGACACGGTGCCCTCACTCTATTTAAAGTAATATGAAATGACCGCTAATTTTACCTGTTGATAAGTCAGATCACCAGCAATTGATCACAGATCCAGTGAATAAGATCCAAGTTATTCACAATAAATTTGTAATTTATCGGTGGATCCACACATCTTGCCCCTAATTTACTCACACAATGATCCACTTATGCCCGGATCCTTGCTAGTTATCCCCAAATCGGGAATTCAATCTGGTTATGGTTAATAACATCTGGTTATTTATTCTAGTGAGCATTTTCCCAGTAACATCCAAACCCATAAATATAAGGAGTTACCAAATGAATAACTGGATTAAGGCTGCAATTGCGGCTATCGCACTCTCTGCTGCTACTGTTCAAGCTGCGACTGAAGTTAAAGTCGGCATGTCTGGTCGCTATTTCCCGTTTACGTTCGTTAAACAAGACCAGCTACAGGGTTTTGAAGTGGATTTATGGGATGAGATCGGTAAGCGTAACGATTACAAGGTTGAATACGTAACGGCAAACTTCTCTGGTCTGTTTGGTCTTCTTGAAACGGGTCGCATCGATACCATTTCAAACCAAATTACAATGACGGATGCACGTAAAGCGAAATACCTATTCGCAGACCCATACGTAGTAGACGGCGCACAAATTACCGTTCGTAAAGGTAATGACAGCATTAAAGGCATCGAAGACCTTGATGGCAAGACGGTTGCGGTAAACCTAGGCTCAAACTTTGAACAACTGCTTCGCAGCTACGACAAAGATGGCAAGATCAATGTAAAAACCTACGATACAGGTATTGAACATGACGTGGCACTGGGTCGTGCCGATGCATTCGTAATGGATCGCCTATCAGCACTAGAGCTTATCAAGAAGACTGGTCTACCATTACAACTAGCAGGTCAGCCATTCGAAACAATTGAAAACGCTTGGCCTTTCGTCGACAACGATAACGGCAAAAAACTGCAAGCAGAAGTAAATGAAGCATTAGCAGCAATGCGCGCAGATGGTACGCTAGAAAGTATCTCTCAGAAATGGTTTGGTGCGGACATTACTCAGAAGTAATTACTCACTTTCTCCATTCAAGGCCCACTGCTTTATACAGCGGTGGGCTTTTTGCTTTTGTGCACTGATTAAAAAACCTGATACAACAGTACTTACATATAGAACAACACTGCCAATAAAAATACGAGATAGATTATGGGATTTGACTTTAATTACATGCTAGAGCTGTTGCCAATACTACTGAAGTATTTAGGCACCACGATGGAGATGGCGACCTGGGGCTTGTTCTTTGCTCTGATCCTGTCTCTGATACTGGCGAATATTCGTGTATTCAAAATCCCAGTGCTCGACCAACTGAGCCAGCTGTACATTAGCTTCTTCCGAGGCACACCACTGTTGGTGCAGCTGTTCCTCCTTTATTACGGCTTACCACAAGTCTTCCCGTGGATGGTTGGGTTGGATGCCTTCAGCGCCGCTGTGATTGGCTTAACCCTGCACTTTGCCGCGTATATGGCAGAAAGTATTCGTGCCGCGATTATCGGTATTGATCGCAGCCAGATGGAAGCCAGCCTTTCGGTCGGTATGACAACCAGCCAAGCGATGCGCCGAGTGATCTTACCGCAAGCAACTCGCGTGGCACTGCCGTCGTTGATGAACTACTTCATCGATATGATCAAGTCGACTTCACTTGCCTTCACCCTAGGTGTCGCCGAAATCATGGCTAAAGCTCAGATGGAGGCTTCTTCAAGTTTCCGCTTCTTCGAGGCTTTCTTAGCAGTCGCACTGATTTACTGGGGCGTGGTGGTTATCCTCACTCGTATTCAAATTTGGGCCGAAGTGAAACTGAATAAGGCGTATGTACGATGATCAAATTACAAAGTATCCACAAGCAGTTTGGTGACACCGAAGTTTTGAAAGGGATCGACCTAGAAATCAAACAAGGTGAGATAATTGTCATCATAGGTTCAAGTGGTACGGGTAAATCTACCCTACTGCGTTGTGTGAATTTTCTAGAGCAAGCCGATCAAGGCACGATTTCGATTGATGATATCAAGGTTGATACTCAGAAACACACTAAGGCAGAGGTGCTTGCACTGCGTCGTAAGACCGGTTTTGTGTTCCAAAACTATGCACTGTTCGCTCACCAAACCGCGAGACAGAATATTGCTGAAGGTTTAATTACCGTTCGTGGTTGGAAAAAACAGCAAGCCCATGAAAAAGCACAACAAATACTTGATGATATTGGCTTAGGTGACAAAGGTGATAGCTACCCAGCCGCGCTCTCTGGTGGCCAGCAACAACGGGTGGGTATTGGCCGTGCAATGGCACTACAACCCGAGCTTTTACTGTTTGATGAGCCGACTTCAGCGCTCGATCCTGAGTGGGTTGGCGAAGTGCTTAACCTAATGAAAAAACTGGCAAATCAGCATCAAACCATGCTGGTGGTTACCCATGAAATGCAGTTCGCGAGAGAGGTCGCAGACCGAGTGATCTTCATGGCTGACGGTCATATTATCGAGCAGGGATCTCCACAGGATATTTTTGGTAATCCACAGGATCCTAAATTAAAAAAATTCTTAAATAAGGTTGGGATCGACTAAGGATCCTTGTGATTTTAGTTATTCTACGTATAATCCCCCGACCGGAATTTTAGTTAACCCAATCATTGACACTTTTTGTGACAGTGATTACAATTCCGCCTCTTTGTTGAGAGGCGTCGGTTTTCCTTTCTTATATAAAGAAGAGAAAAAATGCCCACGCCGGGTTTAACAAAAACCTAAAACTACTGATCAGTAAGGTAATTACAATGAAACGCACTTTTCAACCTACAGTTCTAAAGCGTAAGCGTACTCACGGTTTCCGTGCTCGCATGGCTACTAAGAACGGTCGCGCAACAATCAATGCACGTCGTGCAAAAGGCCGTAAGCGTCTTTCTAAGTAATCTTTGATTATTTTGAATAAGCTAGCCTTCGGTCGGGAGTTACGCTTGTTAACTCCCGAACATTATCAAAATGTCTTCAAGCAAGCTCATCGAGCTGGCTCCCCTCATTTCACCATCATTGCCCGAAATAACTCTCTTTCAAATCCTCGTCTTGGATTAGCCGTTCCGAAAAAGCAGATTAAAACCGCCGTGGGTCGTAACCGATTCAAGCGTCTTACTCGTGAAAGCTTTCGTAACACTCAACACAAACTTCCTAACAAAGATTTTGTTGTAATCGCTAAGAAGAGCGCGCAAGATTTAAGCAATGAAGAAATGTTCAAGCTACTCGACAAATTATGGCTTCGCCTGTCTCGCCCTTCGCGTGGATAGCGCTAATACCCATCTATTTTTATAGATGGTTTATTAGTCCACTCATCGGCCCACGCTGCCGATTTACTCCAACCTGCTCTTTATATGCGATAGAAGCGTTGAAAGCTCACGGTTTTGTAAAAGGGTGTTGGTTATCAGGCAAACGTCTATTAAAATGCCATCCTTTGAACGAAGGGGGCTTTGACCCCGTTCCACCAGTCCAAAAACAAGACAGAGATAAATAACGATGGATTCTCAACGTAATATCCTGTTAATCGCATTGGCTTTGGTTTCTTTCCTACTGTTCCAACAATGGAACGTAGCTCAGAATCCAGCACCACAAGCGGTTGAGCAGGCACAATCTGGCAGCACCCTACCAGCGCCATCTTATGCAGATGATCTAGACCCGGCTCCTGGTCAAGTTGCTTCTTCTGCTAAAACTATCACAGTAACAACTGATGTACTGACTCTGTCAATTGATACGGTTGGTGGTGATGTCGTTAAAGCAAACCTAAACGATTACTCTGCTGAGTTCGATTCTGAAGATACGTTTGTTCTTCTTAAAAACGAACCAGGTCACCAATTTATCGCACAAAGCGGTCTAGTGGGTCCTCAAGGTATCGATTTAAGCAGCACAAACCGCCCAAGCTACACAGTTTCAGCAGACAGCTTCACGCTTGCTGATGGTCAGGATGAACTACGCATCCCGATGACTTACCAAGCGAACGGCCTTGATTACACGAAAACATTCATCCTTAAGCGTGGCAGCTACGCAATGGATGTTGAATACGATGTAGTCAACAACTCTGGTAACAACGCGACATTCGGCATGTACGCTCACCTGCGTCAGAACGTAATGGATGACGGCGGTAGCCTAACAATGCCAACTTACCGTGGTGGTGCTTACTCTACGGAAGATACGCGTTACAAAAAATACAGCTTCGACGACATGCAAGATCGCAACCTGTCTCTTAACCTATCAAACGGTCAAGGTTGGGCAGCGATGATTCAGCACTACTTTGCAAGTGCATGGATCCCACGCGACGAAGCAGGCAGCAACCTTTACACTCGTGTAATTGGTAACCTTGGCGACATCGGTGTTCGCATGCCGAACAAAACCATCGCTACTGGCGACGAAGCAAACTTCAAAGCAACGCTTTGGGTTGGTCCTAAACTTCAAGACCAAATGGCTGCTGTTGCACCTAACCTAGACCTAGTAGTTGACTACGGTTGGTTATGGTTCATTGCTAAACCACTTCATACTCTGCTTTCGTTCATTCAAGGCATCGTTGTGAACTGGGGTCTGGCAATCATCTGTCTAACTTTCATCGTTCGTGGTGCTATGTACCCACTAACGAAAGCTCAGTACACGTCTATGGCGAAAATGCGTATGCTTCAGCCTAAGCTGACTGCAATGCGTGAGCGTATCGGCGACGACCGTCAACGCATGAGCCAAGAAATGATGGAGCTTTACAAGAAAGAGAAAGTAAACCCACTAGGTGGCTGTTTACCTATCCTTCTGCAAATGCCTATCTTCATTTCGCTATACTGGGCACTAATGGAGTCTGTTGAACTGCGTCACTCACCGTTCTTCGGTTGGATTACTGACCTTTCAGCACAAGACCCATACTACATCTTGCCACTTCTGATGGGTGCTTCAATGTTCCTAATCCAGAAGATGAGCCCGACAACTGTAACGGATCCAATGCAGCAGAAGATCATGACCTTTATGCCGGTTATGTTCACATTCTTCTTCCTGTTCTTCCCTTCAGGTCTGGTTCTATACTGGCTAGTATCGAACATCGTAACTCTGATTCAGCAAACGCTTATCTACCGCGCGCTGGAAAAGAAAGGCTTACATTCTAAGTAAGTTCGATAATAGAAAGAGACAAAGAAAGGCGACCAAAAGGTCGCCTTTTTGTTTTTAGCTGATTACAATTCAGCTAATTGATTAATCGTGAGCGCCCCTTTTTGGCTTTCACATGCTAGCAGGCACAACTATGACTACAGATACGATTGTTGCTCAAGCGACTGCACCCGGCCGTGGCGGCGTCGGTATTATTCGCGTTTCAGGCCCACAAGCAGCCCAAGTTGCGCTTGAAGTTACCGGCAAAGTACTGAAACCACGTTACGCTGAGTACACCCCTTTTAAATCTCACGATGGTTTAGAGCTAGACCAAGGCATCGCGCTTTACTTTCCTAACCCGCACTCGTTTACCGGTGAAGACGTTTTAGAGCTGCAAGGCCACGGTGGTCCTGTGGTAATGGATATGCTCATCAAGCGCATCCTCGCTATTCCAGGGCTACGCGCAGCACGCCCAGGTGAGTTCTCGGAGCGTGCCTTCTTGAACGACAAGATGGATTTAACCCAAGCAGAAGCGATTGCTGACCTCATTGATGCCAGTTCAGAAGAAGCGGCGAAATCAGCTCTGCAATCGTTGCAAGGTGAGTTCTCGAAACGCATTAATACGCTGGTGGACTCTCTGATTCACTTACGCATCTATGTTGAAGCCGCTATCGACTTCCCAGAAGAAGAGATTGATTTCCTTGCTGACGGTAAAGTAAGTGCTGACTTACAAGCTATCATCGACAACCTCGAAGCGGTTCGCCAAGAAGCCAATCAAGGTGCCATCATGCGTGAAGGTATGAAGGTGGTGATTGCAGGTCGTCCTAATGCCGGTAAGTCGAGCTTACTGAATGCATTATCGGGTAAAGACTCCGCGATTGTGACTGATATTGCAGGTACAACCCGTGATGTACTTCGTGAACATATCCATATTGATGGTATGCCACTGCACATTATTGATACCGCAGGCCTGCGTGAAGCCTCGGATGAAGTCGAAAAAATCGGTATTGAACGCGCTTGGGAAGAAATTGCTCAAGCCGATCGCGTTTTATTTATGGTCGATGGCACCACTACCGATGCAACCGACCCGAAAGATATCTGGCCAGATTTCGTTGATCGTCTGCCGAATAACATCGGAATGACCGTGATTCGTAACAAAGCCGATCAAACCGGTGAAGATCTCGGGATTTGCCATGTTAATGATCCAACTCTGATTCGACTATCAGCAAAGACGGGACAAGGCGTTGATGCACTACGTAATCACTTAAAAGATTGCATGGGCTTTGCTGGTGGCAATGAAGGTGGCTTCATGGCACGTCGTCGCCACTTAGATGCCCTAGAACGCGCATCTGAGCATCTAGATATTGGCCAGCAACAGCTCGAAGGCTATATGGCAGGGGAAATCTTGGCAGAAGAACTGCGTATAACGCAGCAACACCTTAACGAGATTACTGGTGAATTCAGTTCCGATGACCTACTCGGCCGTATCTTCACCTCTTTCTGTATTGGTAAATAACCTTTAAAGGCCGGCTCATGCTGGCCTTTTTCTTTAGTAAGGACAGCTTAATGATCCACATTATTACAGGCAGCACCTTAGGTGGTGCAGAGTACGTTGGCGATCACCTTAATGATCTTCTTGAAGAGCAAGGCCACGAGATCACCCTTCATAATCAGCCTGAATTCGATGATATTCCCCAACAAGGCTTTTGGTTGCTGGTGACTTCAACTCATGGTGCGGGTGAATTTCCAGATAATATTAAGCCGTTTATCGACGCATTGACCCAGCAATCTCCAGATTTAAGCCCGGTTCGCTTTGCTGTCGTGGCGCTTGGTGATTCGAGTTACGATACCTTCTGTTTGGCGGGAAAATCAGTCCACAGCCAGATGAAAGAGCTCGGTGCTCAGCCTATTTCTGACTGTTTTACCATCGATGTATTGGAAACTCCGGTACCAGAAGACGCAGCAGAAGCTTGGTTCAACGATCATAGCGACCAGTTTTAACCTCTCTCCTCTCTCAAAAAGCGGCTTATGCCGCTTTTTTTGTCTCTGAACATCGTGATTGTGAATAACTTTTTTTCAAAAACATCGAAAATTAGCGATCTATTTTCAATTTCTGCTGTGGATAAGATCATACATATACGGTGATTAACCTATAGTTATCCAAATAACAAGTTTTAGGCTAATTTCCTCCTGTGAATAAGTAGCCATTTTGATCCCAGCTAATCCTCATCCTGATCAAAGTTAGATCACATCATTTGATCCAAAAAAGATCCATGATCTCGTTGATCATTTCCGACTTATCCACAGATACCCTCGATCCTAATAATAGATCTAATAAAAGATCTCCTTAAAGATCTTATCTATATTAATTAAAAACAGCTTTTTCGAAAAATCCCAAAAACGTTTTCTCAGGCTATGAAAACAGGTAGAATATCGCTCCTTTTTATCAATCTAGAAAACGTTTGAATACCTGAGGTCGGTTCATGCTTTATCACGAAAAATTTGACGTCATCGTTGTTGGTGGTGGCCATGCAGGAACGGAAGCCGCACTCGCATCTGCACGTACTGGTCAAAGTACGTTATTACTTACTCATAATATCGATACACTAGGACAAATGTCTTGTAACCCAGCCATTGGCGGGATCGGTAAGGGCCACTTGGTAAAAGAGGTCGATGCAATGGGTGGATTAATGGCGCAAGCTATTGATCATGCAGGTATTCAGTTCAGAACATTGAACGCATCAAAAGGCCCTGCGGTTCGTGCTACTCGTGCACAAGCTGACCGCGCACTGTACAAAGCCTTTGTTCGTAACGTTCTTGAAAACACGCCAAACCTGACTTTGTTCCAACAGTCGGTTGATGACTTGATCGTTGAACAGGATCAAGTGGTAGGTGTGGTAACGCAGATGGGCCTTAAGTTCCGCGCAAGCGCTGTGGTTCTGACTGTGGGCACATTCCTAGGCGGCAAGATCCATATTGGTATGGAAAGTTCTTCAGGTGGCCGTGCTGGTGATCCACCATCGATCGCACTGGCTGACCGTCTTCGTGATCTTCCATTCCGAGTTGATCGCCTGAAAACAGGTACTCCTCCTCGTATCGATGCGCGTAGCGTTGATTTTTCTGAGCTTGAGGTTCAGCACGGTGATAACCCGACGCCTGTTTTCTCGTTCATGGGCAGCCGAGCTCAACAACCTCGTCAAATTCCATGTTACATCACGCATACCAATGAAAATACGCATGACGTAATTCGTGCCAACCTTGATCGCAGCCCTATGTACGCGGGTGTGATTGAAGGCATTGGCCCTCGTTACTGCCCTTCGATTGAAGACAAAGTAATGCGTTTTGCTGACAAGAACAGTCACCAAATTTTTATTGAGCCAGAAGGTCTAACGACTCACGAGCTATACCCGAATGGTATCTCTACCAGTCTGCCGTTTGATGTACAGGTTCAAATTGTTCGTTCGATGAAGGGCTTTGAAAATGCTCATATCGTTCGCCCTGGCTATGCGATTGAGTACGATTTCTTTGATCCTCGCGACCTTAAGCTGACTTACGAAACTAAGTTTATCAAAGGTCTATTCTTTGCGGGTCAAATCAACGGTACCACTGGCTATGAAGAAGCGGCTGCACAAGGCTTGATGGCCGGTCTGAATGCAAGTTTGTTTACTCAAGGCAAAGAAGGCTGGAGTCCACGTCGTGACCAAGCTTACATGGGCGTGCTTATCGACGACCTATCTACCATGGGTACCAAAGAACCTTACCGCATGTTTACGTCTCGCGCGGAATACCGTCTGCTGCTTCGTGAAGACAACGCCGATATCCGCTTGACTGAAAAGTCGCGTGAACTTGGCCTTGTTGATGACGCTCGTTGGGCTCGTTTCAACGAGAAGATGGAAAACATGGAGAAGGAGCGTCAACGTCTGAAAGAGACTTGGATTAATCCAAAATCTGAAGATATTGATCAACTGAACCAAATTCTGAAAACACCAATGTCTCGTGAAGCGAGCGGTGAAGATCTTCTTCGTCGCCCTGAAATGACTTATTCACAGTTAACCGCATTGGATCGTTTTGGTCCTGCACTGGAAGATCAACAAGCGTCTGAGCAAGTTGAGATCCAAGTGAAGTACGATGGTTACATTCAGCGTCAACAAGACGAAATTGAAAAATCACTGCGTCATGAAAACACCAAACTGCCTGCTGATATCGATTACAGCAAGGTAAAAGGACTTTCTAACGAAGTGGTTCTTAAACTAACGACAGCTAAGCCTGACTCAATTGGTATTGCTTCGCGAATTTCAGGTATCACACCTGCAGCAATCTCAATTCTGTTGGTTTACTTGAAAAAACACGGCCTGTTGAAAAAAGGTGAGGAAGCATAATGAGCGCATTACGCGAAAAACTGGATCACCTTATTGGCCAGACTGAACTTGAAGTATCTGAAAAACAACGTGGCCAGTTGGTTGGCTACGTTGAGTTACTGAACAAGTGGAACAAAGCTTATAACCTAACATCAGTTCGTGACCCACAAGAAATGATGGTGAAACATATCTTAGATAGCATCATTGTTAGCACTCACTTACAAGGTAAGCGCTTTATCGATGTGGGTACGGGACCTGGTCTTCCTGGGATTCCGCTCTCAATCATGAATCCAGACTGCGAGTTTTACTTGCTAGACAGCCTAGGTAAGCGTATTCGTTTTATCAAACAGGTGATTCATGAGCTGGGTATCGACAACGTGGTACCGGTTCAAAGTCGCGTTGAAGAATTTCAACCAGAAGAAAAGTTTGATGCAGTGCTCAGTCGTGCATTTGCGTCAATGACAGACATGGTAGAGTGGTGTCACCATTTACCTAAAGAGCAATCCGGTGTATTTTTGGCTCTTAAGGGACAACATCCTAGAGACGAAATCGACCTGTTACCTGAATGGTGTTCAGTGACAGACATTAAAGCTTTGCAAGTGCCAGAGCTTGATGGAGAGCGTCATCTAGTTACTTTATCGCGTCAGGGATAATCAGCGAGGCCATAGTGGGTAGAATCGTAGCAATTGCCAACCAGAAGGGTGGCGTAGGAAAAACAACAACTTGCATTAATTTAGCAGCATCAATGGCGGCAACAAAACGCAAGATATTGGTTGTTGACCTCGATCCTCAAGGTAATGCCACTATGGCGAGCGGTGTCGACAAGTATCAAGTTGAAGCAACAGCTTACGATTTGTTGGTTGAAGACACCCCATTTGATGAGGTGGTTTGCCGGAGTACATCTGGCAATTATGACCTCATCGCCGCGAACGGTGATGTTACTGCGGCAGAAATCAAGCTGATGGAAGTGTTTGCTCGTGAAGTTCGTTTAAAAAATGCACTCGAACCCATTCGCAATAACTATGATTTCATCTTTATTGATTGTCCGCCCTCATTAAACCTTCTTACAATCAACGCGATGGCTGCGGCCGACTCCGTATTGGTTCCTATGCAATGTGAATACTTTGCTTTGGAAGGTTTGACTGCATTGATGGATACCATCAGTAAGCTAGCGGCTGTTGTAAACGAGAACCTGAAGATCGAAGGTCTTCTGCGTACTATGTACGATCCTCGCAACCGCTTATCGAACGAAGTATCTGATCAACTCAAAAAACACTTTGGTAGCAAAGTCTACCGAACTGTGATCCCTAGAAATGTGCGTCTGGCAGAAGCCCCGAGTCACGGCAAGCCAGCAATGTACTACGACAAATATTCCGCAGGAGCTAAGGCTTACCTTGCTCTTGCTGGCGAAATGTTGCGTCGTGAAGAAGTCCCAGTATAGATCCAACCAAAGGAATTCGCTCAATGTCTAAGCGTGGTTTAGGAAAAGGGCTAGATGCATTGCTTGCAACTAGCTCATTGGCTCGTGAAAAACAGCAAGTTGCTTCTCATAGTCAGGCGTTGTCGGCTGATGGTGAGCTTATTGAACTGGCTGTTGGTTGCTTGAAGCCTGGTGTATATCAACCGCGTAAGGATATTGCGCCTGAAGCGCTAGAAGAGCTGGCAGCATCAATTCAATCTCAAGGCATTATCCAACCGATCGTAGTTCGCCCATTGGCGCACGACCAGTTCGAGATTATTGCTGGTGAACGTCGTTGGAGAGCGGCTCGTCAAGCTGGCCTTAAACAAGTGCCATGTTTGGTCAAGAGAGTCGAAGACAAAGCCGCTATCGCGATGGCGTTGATTGAGAATATTCAGCGTGAAGATCTGAATGTTATCGAAGAAGCACAAGCGCTAGAGCGACTACAGAACGAATTTGAGCTGACACACCAACAAGTCGCTGATGTAATCGGTAAATCGAGAGCTACGGTGAGTAACTTATTACGTCTAAATCAGCTCGAAAATGAAGTAAAAGGTTTAGTTTCCAATAAACAACTGGAAATGGGGCATGCTCGAGCACTGCTTGCGCTTGAAGGTGATACCCAGGTTGAAGCAGCAAACACTGCGGCAACCAAAAAAATGACCGTGCGTCAAACTGAGCAACTTGTCAAAAAGTGCTTAAAACCAGACGTTGAAGGTGAATCGAAGCCTGAAGACACAGAAGCTATCGAACTTTCACGAAGACTCACGGAAAAATTGCAAGCAAACGTTTCAGTTACTCGTTCTGTTAGCGGTAAGTCAAAAGTGACAATTACTCTTGATGAGCCTCACAAATTAGAGCAACTTATTGCTAAACTAGAGTACTAAATGAGATAATTGATTTAGGTCAATTATGTAATAAACAAGTAATTTCGTACAAAAGTTGTAGGTTTGTATACAAAAATGTAAATGATTGCTGCATTGTTATTGCAATCAATTTGGCTGAACGTATAATTTTCGCCAATTTCTCAGCACGCTTTTAAGCGAGTAGTAAAGAAGGCTTAAAAGAGGAACGAATACATGGTAGCGGCGTTAGCAAGACCAGGACGAGTGCTTGCAAAGCAAATGTTATTGATCGAGCTTAGCGCGGTTATATTAGTGGCGATAGGGTTAGGTTTAGCTGTTAATCCTGATTGGGGTTTTGCTGCATTAATCGGTGGCGGTATTTTTGTCATCGCAAATGCAGTTTTTTGTGTGTGTGCTTTCCTATTTAGTGGAGCTCGCGCAACTAAGTTAGTTGCGGCGTCGTTCTATGCAGGCGAAGCGCTAAAAATCCTTATCACAGTTCTACTATTCTCTATTGTCTACATGTATATGCAGGTGGAATTAGTTCCCCTCAAACTGACCTATTTACTGGTTCTAGGTATTAATATCTTTGCGCCAGTGCTTTTCATTAACAATAAAAAATAGGATGAGTTATGGCTGCGCCAACAGCATCCGGATACATTGAGCACCACTTACAAAACCTTTCTTTAGCTAAGTTTGGTCTTGTAGAGGAGACAAGTTTCTGGAACGTACATATAGACAGTCTGTTTTTTTCGGTGTTGACAGGGATGTTATTCCTTTGGGTTTTTCGCTCAGTCGCTAAGAAAGCAACAGTAGGTGTACCTGGTAAGCTTCAGTGTTTTGTTGAAATGGTAGTTGAATTCGTTGATGGCAACGTTAAAGACACTTTCCATGGCCGCAACCCTCTGATTGCTCCATTAGCACTGACTATATTCTGCTGGATTATTTTAATGAACTTGATGGACTTAGTGCCTATCGATTTCTTACCATATCCTGCGGAGCATTGGCTAGGTATCCCTTATTTGAAAGTGGTTCCTTCAGCTGATGTTAATATAACCATGTCAATGGCCTTAGGTGTTTTTGCTCTGATGATCTACTACAGCATCAAAGTAAAAGGCTTAGGTGGATTCGCCAAAGAACTTGCTTTACATCCATTTAATCACCCAATCATGATCCCGTTTAACCTACTGATTGAAGTGGTATCGCTACTCGCGAAGCCTCTATCACTTGGTATGCGTCTATTCGGTAACATGTTCGCAGGTGAGGTTGTATTCATTCTTTGTGCGGCAATGCTACCGTGGTATTTACAATGGGTAGGCTCTCTACCTTGGGCTATCTTCCATATCTTGGTTATTTTGATTCAAGCATTTGTTTTCATGATGTTAACAATTGTTTATTTATCAATGGCCCATGAAGATGGCGATCACTAAAAATTTTTAAGTTTTATTCTAACTATTAATGTTAATCGGAGAACGTAAATGGAAACTGTACTAAGTTTTTCAGCAATCGCTGTTGCTATTATTGTTGGTCTTTGTGCCGTAGGTACTGCAATTGGTTTTGCTATTCTTGGTGGTAAATTCCTAGAAGGCGCTGCGCGTCAACCTGAAATGGCTCCAATGCTACAAGTTAAGATGTTCATCATCGCTGGTCTACTGGATGCTGTTCCAATGATCGGTATCGTAATCGCACTACTATTCACGTTTGCTAACCCATTTGTTGGTCAACTAGCAGGCTAATTAACTGTTAATTAGTTAATTAAATTTTTGTAGTTGATTCTTAACGAGGGGTAGCTGTTGTGAATATGAACGCAACTCTGTTAGGTCAAGCAATTGCTTTTTCTATGTTTGTTTGGTTCTGCATGAAATATGTATGGCCACCAATCATGCAAGCAATTGAAGAGCGTCAGAAAAAAATTGCTGACGGTCTAGTAGCCGCTGAACGCGCTGCTAAAAACTTGGATCTAGCACAAGCCAACGCTTCTGACCAATTGAAAGAAGCGAAGCGCACCGCAACTGAGGTTATTGAACAGGCAAATAAACGCAAGGCTCAAATTATTGATGAAGCTCGCGAAGAGGCTCAGGCAGAACGCCAGAAAATCTTAGCGCAAGCGGAAGCCGAAATTGAAGCTGAGCGCACACGTGCCCGTGATGACCTGCGCAAACAAGTCGCAACTCTGGCAATTGCTGGTGCTGAGAAAATCCTTGAGCGTACAATCGATAAAGATGTACACGATGATCTTCTTAACAACATTACTGCAAAACTTTAAAGCAAGGGGCTGTATATGTCTGATTTGACTACAATCGCACGCCCCTATGCTAAAGCAGCGTTTGACTTTGCGGTAGAGAAAGGTGAGCTAGACCAATGGGGTCAGATGCTTACTTTTGCTGCCGAAGTGGCACAAAATGATGATGTTCACAATTTCTTAAGCAGCTCTCAAACTGCTGAAAAATTAGCTGAAGTATTCATTGTAATTTGTGGCGAACAATTTGATGAATTCGGCCAGAACTTGATAAAAGTAATGGCAGAGAATGGCCGCTTAATGGCTTTTCCTGATGTTTGCAAAGAGTTCTTATTGCTCAAACAAGAGCACGAGAAAGAGATCGACGTTGAAGTCACTTCAGCGGTTGAACTTTCTAAAGAACAACGCGCAGAGATCAGCAGCAAATTGGAACAGCGCTTAGCGCGCAAAGTTCAGCTGAATTGCAGTATAGATGAGACTCTACTTAGTGGAGTTATTATTCGAGCCGGAGACCTAGTCATCGATAACTCAGCGCGCAGTCGTTTAGACCGCCTGAGCGATGCATTGCAGTCTTAATGGGGATTGGAGCATGCAACTTAATTCCACTGAAATTAGCGATCTAATTAAACAACGTATTGAATCTTTCGACGTTGTTAGTGAAGCTCGCAATGAAGGTACTATCGTTTCGGTAAGCGATGGCATCCTTAGCATTCACGGCCTAGCGGACGTGATGCAAGGTGAAATGATTGAACTACCGGGTGGCCGTTACGCGCTAGCACTTAACTTGAACCGTGATTCGGTTGGTGCTGTTGTAATGGGCCCATATGCTGACCTACAGGAAGGCATGAAAGTTACAGGTACGGGTCGTATTCTCGAAGTACCAGTAGGTCCTGAAATGCTTGGTCGTGTGGTAAACACGCTAGGTGAGCCAATTGATGGTAAAGGTCCTATTGATGCGAAATTGACTTCGCCTGTAGAAATTATCGCACCAGGTGTAATCGACCGTAAATCGGTAGATCAACCTGTTCAAACTGGTTACAAGTCAGTTGACTCAATGATCCCTATCGGTCGTGGTCAGCGTGAACTTATTATCGGTGACCGTCAGACTGGTAAAACAGCGATGGCGATCGATGCGATTATTAACCAAAAAAATTCTGGTATTTTCTCTATCTACGTTGCAATCGGCCAAAAAGCGTCGACTATCGCTAACGTAGTTCGCAAACTAGAAGAGCACGGCGCACTAGCAAACACTGTTGTTGTTGTTGCATCGGCTTCTGAATCTGCAGCGCTGCAATACCTTGCACCGTATGCTGGTTGTGCGATGGGTGAATACTTCCGTGATCGCGGTGAAGATGCACTGATTGTTTATGATGATCTATCTAAGCAAGCTGTCGCTTACCGTCAGATCTCACTACTGCTTAAGCGTCCACCAGGTCGTGAAGCGTTCCCTGGTGATGTTTTCTACCTTCACTCTCGTCTACTAGAGCGTGCTGCTCGTGTAAGCGAACACTACGTAGAAGAATTCACTAAAGGCGAAGTGAAAGGCAAGACGGGTTCTTTAACTGCTCTTCCTATCATCGAAACGCAAGCTGGTGACGTATCTGCATTCGTACCGACGAACGTAATCTCGATTACCGATGGTCAGATCTTCCTACAAACTGAGCTATTCAACGCGGGCGTACGTCCAGCTGTTGACCCTGGTATCTCAGTTTCTCGTGTAGGTGGTTCGGCGCAGACTAAAATCATCAAGAAGCTATCTGGCGGTATCCGTACTGCTCTAGCTCAATACCGTGAACTTGCAGCATTTGCTCAGTTCTCTTCGGATCTTGATGAAGCGACTAAGAAGCAGCTAGACCACGGTCAAAAAGTTACAGAACTGATGAAGCAGAAGCAATACGCTCCTATGTCTGTATTTGACCAAGCTCTAGTAATCTTCGCTGCAGAGCGTGGATACCTTCAAGACGTTGAACTTTCTAAAGTTCTAGACTTTGAAGCTGCTTTACTGTCGTTTGCTCGTGGTCAATATGCCGATCTAGCAACACAGATCGACACAACGGGTGCTTTCAATAAAGAAATCGAAGCTGAGCTGAAGAAGCTTGTTGACGATTTCAAGGCAACCCAGACCTGGTAATTGGTAGGTGGTCTTAGGGCCACCTCATACCATTAACGGAGAGTAACGATGGCCGGCGCAAAAGAGATACGTAATAAAATCGGTAGTGTTAAAAGCACACAGAAGATTACGAAAGCAATGGAAATGGTAGCAGCTTCAAAAATGCGTCGTTCTCAAGACGCAATGGAAGCTACTCGTCCATATGCAGAAACAATGCGTAAAGTGATCGGTCATTTGGCTAATGGTAGCCTCGAGTATAAGCATCCTTATCTTGAGGAACGTGAAGCCAAACGTGTTGGTTACATCATCGTTTCTACAGACCGTGGTCTTTGTGGTGGTTTGAACATTAACTTGTTCAAAAAAGCCATGAACGACATGAAAGATTGGTCTGAGAAAGGTGCTGACGTTGAACTTGCAATTGTAGGTTCAAAAGCGACAGCATTTTTCAACAACAGCGGCGCGAAAGTAGCAGCTCAAGTTTCTGGTCTGGGCGATCGTCCAAGCCTTGAAGACTTGATTGGCTCTGTAAGCGTTATGCTGAAGAAATATGATGAAGGCGAATTAGATCGCCTGTTCGTAGTGTTCAACAAGTTTGAAAACACTATGGTTCAAGAACCAACGATCGATCAATTACTTCCTTTGCCTAAATCAGACAGCGAAGAAATGAAACGCAGTCATTCTTGGGACTACATTTATGAGCCCGAGCCAAAACCACTACTAGATGCACTATTGGTTCGCTATGTCGAATCTCAAGTGTACCAAGGTGTGGTTGAGAACCTTGCTTGTGAGCAAGCGGCTCGAATGATTGCAATGAAATCAGCAACAGATAACGCTGGTGACATTATTGATGACTTAGAACTTGTGTATAACAAAGCGCGTCAAGCGGCGATTACACAAGAACTTTCTGAGATCGTTTCAGGCGCAGCTGCGGTTTAAGCTTAGGTAAAACTAAATAGTTAGAGGATTAACGATGGCTACAGGTAAGATCGTACAGATCATCGGTGCGGTAGTCGACGTAGAGTTCCCACAGGGTGAAGTACCTCGTGTATACGACGCTCTGAATGTTAATGAAGTACAAGAACGTCTAGTTCTTGAAGTTCAGCAACAACTTGGCGGTGGCGTAGTTCGCGCAATCGTAATGGGTAGCTCTGATGGTTTACGTCGTGGTTTGACAGTTGAAAATACTGGCGCTCCAATCTCAGTACCAGTAGGTACTAAGACATTGGGTCGTATCATGAACGTCCTAGGTGACGCGATTGATGAGTGTGGCGAGATTGGTGCTGAAGAGCATTACGCCATTCACCGTGAAGCTCCAAGCTACGAAGAGCAGTCTAACGAGACAGCTCTTCTAGAAACTGGTGTTAAAGTAATCGACTTGATTTGTCCATTCGCTAAGGGTGGTAAAATCGGTCTATTCGGTGGTGCTGGTGTAGGTAAGACCGTTAACATGATGGAACTTATCAACAACATCGCACTTCAACACTCAGGCCTATCTGTATTTGCAGGTGTAGGTGAGCGTACTCGTGAAGGTAACGATTTCTACTTTGAGATGCAGGAAGCAGGTGTTGTAAACATCGAAAAACCTGAAGAATCAAAAGTAGCGATGGTTTACGGTCAGATGAACGAGCCACCAGGTAACCGTCTACGTGTTGCACTGACTGGTCTAACAATGGCAGAGCGCTTCCGTGACGAAGGTCGTGACGTTCTACTGTTCGTTGATAACATCTACCGTTACACACTAGCAGGTACTGAAGTATCAGCACTTCTAGGTCGTATGCCTTCTGCGGTAGGTTACCAACCTACACTAGCTGAAGAAATGGGTGTTCTACAAGAGCGTATCACGTCAACTAAATCTGGTTCTATCACGTCTGTACAGGCGGTATACGTACCAGCGGATGACTTGACTGACCCGTCTCCAGCAACAACGTTCGCTCACTTGGATGCAACGGTTGTACTTAACCGTAACATCGCATCTATGGGTCTATACCCAGCGATCGACCCGCTAGATTCTACTTCACGTCAACTGGATCCATTGGTAGTTGGACAAGAGCACTACGACATCGCTCGTGGCGTTCAGTCTACTCTTCAGCGCTATAAAGAGCTGAAAGATATCATTGCTATCCTAGGTATGGACGAGCTATCTGAAGAAGATAAGCAAGTTGTATCTCGTGCTCGTAAGATTGAGAAGTTCCTAACTCAGCCTTACCACGTAGCGGAAGTATTTACAGGTGACCCAGGCGTTTACGTACCTCTTAAAGAGACTCTACGTGGCTTCCAAGGTCTTCTATCTGGTGAATACGATGACATTCCAGAGCAAGCGTTCATGTACTGTGGTGCAATTGACGAAGCTATCGAGAATGCTAAGAAGCTATAAGGCTAACTAGGAGGCGATATGGCAGCAATAACCTTTCACCTAGACGTTGTAAGTGCAGAGAAACAAATTTTCTCAGGCCTTGTTGAGACGTTTCAGGTGACCGGTAGTGAGGGTGAGCTTGGTATTTTCCATGGTCATACTCCACTGCTGACCGCTATCAAGCCTGGTATGGTGCGTATTGTTAAGCAGCACGGCCACGAAGAAATCATTTATGTTTCTGGTGGTATGGTAGAAGTTCAGCCTGGTACAGCGACTGTACTGGCTGATACAGCTATCCGTGGTGAAGAGCTAGACGCAGCAAAGGCGGAAGAAGCTAAACGCAAGGCTGTGGAGAATATCCAAAATCAGCATGGCGACATAGACTTCGCACAAGCGGCCGGTGAACTGGCTAAAGCCATTGCTCAGTTACGAGTTATCGAACTGACAAAACAGCGTCGTTAGTCTTTTTAAGATTATAGACTCTGAGATAAAGGCGACCTAAGGGTCGCCTTTTTGCATTTTTGATGTTCTCAAAAATGCTTCTTTTACGTATCACTACTGGTTAAATGGTTATTGCGATTTAATTTTTCGGCCAAAAACGGTTACAATATCGGCTTAATAAAAATAACGTTGGATAGGTTTACAATGAAGTTTAGCGCGGTAATTCTCGCGGCGGGCAAAGGCACTCGCATGTATTCAAACACACCAAAGGTTCTGCACACACTTGCGGGTAAGCCAATGGTGAAGCATGTTATCGATACCTGTAATGGTCTAGGCGCTCAAAACATCAACCTGGTTTACGGCCACGGTGGTGATCAGATGAAGGCTACTCTAGCTGAAGAATCTGTAAATTGGGCACTGCAAGCTGAGCAACTGGGTACAGGCCACGCGGTGGATCAAGCATCTGCACATTTCGCTGATGATGAAAAAGTATTGGTGCTCTACGGTGATGTTCCACTGATCTCACCTGAAACCATTGAAAACCTATTAGACGCTCAACCAAACGGTGGTATCGCGCTACTTACGGTCGTGCTAGACAACCCAATGGGATACGGTCGCATTATTCGTCGTAATGGCCCTGTTGTGGCTATCGTTGAGCAGAAAGATGCAACGGATGAGCAGAAGCTTATCAAAGAGATCAACACTGGTGTTATGGTGGCGACAGGTGGCGATCTGAAGCGCTGGTTGTCTGGTCTAAGTAACGACAACGCACAGGGCGAATATTACCTGACTGACGTTATCGCAGCGGCTCACGACGAAGGTCGTGCGGTTGAAGCAGTACATCCAGTAAGCCCTATTGAAGTGGAAGGCGTGAATGACCGCTCTCAACTTGCTCGTCTAGAGCGCGCTTACCAAGCTGAGCAAGCAGATAAGCTATTGAAGCAAGGCGTAATGCTTCGTGACCCAAGCCGTTTTGATCTGCGTGGTGAACTGCAGTGCGGTATGGATGTTGAGATTGATACTAATGTTATCATCGAAGGCAGCGTAAGCATTGGCGACAACGTGGTTATCGGCACCGGTTGTGTCTTGAAAGACTGTGAGATCGATGACAACACCATCGTGCGTCCATACAGCGTAATTGAAGGTGCAACGGTCGGTGAAGACTGTACGGTTGGTCCTTTTACTCGTCTACGTCCTGGCGCTGACATGCGTAATAACTCGCACGTCGGTAACTTCGTAGAAGTGAAAAATACTTGTCTTGGTGAAGGTTCTAAAGCGAATCATTTAACGTATTTAGGCGATGCTGAAATTGGTCAGCGTGTAAACGTAGGGGCGGGTGCAATTACTTGTAATTATGATGGTGCGAATAAGTTTAAGACCATCATTGGCGACGACGTATTCGTTGGTTCAGACAGCCAATTAATCGCGCCTGTTACGATTGGTAATGGTGCTACCGTTGGAGCTGGCTCTACCGTAACACGCGATGTTTCTGAAAATGAGCTAGTTATCAGCCGTGCGAAAGAACGTAAGATTGCTGACTGGCAGCGTCCGACTAAGAAAAAGTAGTCTCTTAACAAATAAGATGATTTAAATGAAAGTCAGTAGTACCGCTACTGGCTTTTTCTTATTTATCTAGATATAAAAAAAGAGCGAGTAATCTCGCTCTTTTTTGTTTTCGTTAACTTAGAAACTAGTCTTGTTTCTCGTCAGCGACTACTCGAGAGTTGTCAGGTGTCGCGAAGTGTTCAGAAAGCTCTTTGTTCGAAACAATATAGCCAACCCACAACGCACCCAAACAGATCACAACGGCAATACCCGTCGCGCTTAGTGCCTGGCTAGCCATTGCCGCGACCAATGCACTTGATAGGCCACTGATACTGATTTGCAGGCTGTTTTGTAGACCAGCAGCTGTTGCTGGGCTTTGTTTAGCGCTTGATAGAGCACGGTTTACTACGATTGGGTAAAGTGCGCCGTTTGCGACAGCAATCAAACAGAAAGGCGCAAGTAGAGGCCAGATTGACGTCAGTTCCCACTGTGATGCGATAAAGATAAGCATCGCCGCTACACTGAACAAACCGATAAGGTTTCTTAGTACAACGCCATCGCCATATTTCTTCACTGCTTGCTTACCGAAGTAACCACCCGCCATGAACGCGATTGTTTGTGGGATAAAGCTCAAACCGATGTCTTTTGCTTCATAACCTAGTTGAGCCATGATCTCTGGCATACCCGTTAGGTAAGCGAAGAACGCTGCAGATGCTGAAGCAAACATTAAGACATTGCCCATGTAAGGCTTTGATTTAAGTAACATCTTGATGTCTGTCTTAATCGATGTCTGTTTTACTTCAGGCGCTTCTTTTGGTTGAGCCATTGTTGTCGCCACTAGCAGTGCACCCATCAAGGTTAATGTGATGAAGATGCTGTGCCAACCAAAACTATCCGCCAGTAACACACCTAGCTGAGGTGCTAGTGCAGGAGATAGCGCAACCAAAGGCATGATGGTTGCAAAAATTTGTTGGCTACTGCTTTGTGAGTAACGCTTGATAACCATTGCTTGCCAGATTACCGCTGGAGCACATACACCGATCGCTTGAATGAAGCGTAGTGTCAGTAGGTGCCATACCTCGGTGCTGAATGCCAAGCCGAATGAAGCCGCAGTAAAGATAACAAGACCAACCGCCAACGTATTACGGTGACCATACTTGTCACTCGCCAGACCCCAAAGAAGCTGACCCATTGCCATACCGCCAAGGAATACCGTTAGAGACAGAGCAATTTGCTCTGGGCCGGTTGCGAAATCAACTTCCATTGCCTTAAATGCAGGAAGGTACATATCGGTCGCAATAAAGCCAAGCATTGAAAGAACTGCAAGGTAGACCAATTGAAATTTAGAAATATTCATAAGATGCCATTAAGCTAAAGGTAGTGATGTTTTTATCATCAAAAAAATTGTTTGATATACAGAAGTGAAAGCCCCTGTTTATTTATGCTGACATTCTATTTTTCAGACCTGATAAAATAAAACGCTAAAATATGTGGTTATCAATCAAAAAATTTGAAGGCTTATGTTCTCTAAATCCTCTTTAGAAATGCTCGATACGGTAGCGCGCTTGGGCAGTTTTACCGCGGCGGCTGAGCAGTTGCACAAAGTGCCCTCGGCGATCAGTTATGGTGTCAGACAGGTCGAACAAGAACTGGATGTGCTGCTTTTCAGGCGTTTACCGAGAAAGGTTGAGCTCACTCCGGCAGGTGAACTGTTCATTGAAGAGGCACGTGCGTTACTGAGACAGATGGAAGAGGTCAGTGCTCAGACTCGCCGAGCAGCGCGTGGTTGGAAGAAAACCTTGCGCCTAACGCTCGATAACGTGGTTAAGCTCGATAAGATGAAGCCGATGATTGAAGAGTTCTATCAAACCTTTGAGTTTGCAGAGCTTCAGATCAACATGGAGGTGTTTAATGGCTCTTGGGAAGCGATTGCACAGGGCAGAGCGGATATTGTGATTGGCGCAACCTCAGCGATTCCGGTCGGTGGCGACTTTGAGGTTAAAGATATGGGACGCCTAGATTGGGCGTTTGTAATGTCGCCCAGTCACCCGTGTGTGCGAGAGCAAAACCTCAACGAAGAATTTGTTAGCCAGTATCCCGCGATATGTTTGGACGATACCTCTAGTGTGCTCCCTAAGCGACACACAGGCCATTACTCAAATCAAAGACGCCTATTGTTACCTAACTGGTATAGCGCCATAGAGTGTCTTAAGAATGGAGTTGGGGTGGGTTATATGCCGAGGCACATTGCCGCGCCAATTATCGAGCAAGGCTTGCTGGTGGAAAAAATACTGCCTGAACCGAGCCCGCAGAGTCATTGTTGTTTGGTCTGGCGAAAAGACGATAACCATAAACTGATCGAATGGATGGTGAAGTACCTAGGATCGAGTGAGCAACTTCACCAAGATTGGTTGGATCATCGCAAGGCGATCTAATGATCTGTTTACAAGAAGATCCTTTTCAAGCTTGAGCTGAATCAGCACCAATAAAAAGAGCGAGTAAATACTCGCTCTTTTTTGATTCGGTCGTTAACTCTTAAGACAAGAAGAACTTGTAGGAAGGGTTGTCGGTTTCATCTTTACACTGATAGCCAAGCTCTCGTAGATGTGTTGAGAACTGAGCCAAATCATCATCATCAAGCTCAAAGCCACACAATACACGGCCGTAGTCGGCACCGTGATTACGATAATTGAACAGGCTGATATTCCAGTGGGTACCTAAGGTATCAAGGAATTTAATCAATGCACCTGGGTATTCTGGGAACTCAAAGCTGTATAGGCGTTCTTTCAGTGGTTTCGATGGTTTGCCGCCAATCATGTAGCGAATGTGCAGTTTTGCCATCTCATCATCCGACAGATCGACAACTGGGTAGCCGCCTTCACGTAGGTCATTGATGATGTGCTCAAGTTCTTCCTGACCACCTTGCAGACGTACACCAACGAAGATATTCGCTAGGCTTTCGTCGTTGTGGCGGTAGTTAAACTCCGTCACTGCTCGGCCACCAATAATATTACAGAACTCTAGGAATGCTCCTTGTCGCTCTGGAATCGTAACCGCAAGTAGACCTTCTCGCTTCTCACCTAGTTCACAACGTTCAGAGACATAACGCAGACCGTGGAAGTTGGTGTTAGCACCAGACAATACCGTTGCTAATTGCTTGTCTTGCAGTTGGTTCTGTTCAGCAAACTTTTTCAAACCAGCCAGAGCAAGCGCTCCTGAAGGTTCAGCAATCGCACGAGTGTCTTCAAAGATGTCTTTCACCGCAGAGCATATCTCATCGCTAGAGACTGCAATGTGACCGTCAATGTACTGTTGGCAAAGACGGAATGTCTCTTCACCAATGCGTTTAACCGCAACACCATCAGCAAACATACTGACTTGATCCAGTACTACTGGCTCACCGGCATCCAGTGCTGCTTTCAAGCAAGATGAATCTTCAGGTTCAACCGCGATGACTTTTATTTCCGGCATCAATTGCTTAACTAGCACGGCAACACCCGCAGCCAAACCACCACCACCGACAGGCACAAAGATGTAATCCATGTGACCATTTTGCTGAAGCATTTCCATACCCATGGTGCCCTGTCCGGCGATCACCAATGGGTGATCGAATGGAGGCACAAAGGTGTAGCCATGTTCAGCGGAAAGGCGTTCTGCTTCAGCTTTAGCTTCATCAAAGTTGCTGCCGTGTAGAACTACGTTACCGCCAAAGCCACGTACCGCATCAACCTTGATGTCTGGTGTGGTTTTTGGCATCACAATCGTGGTTTGAATACCAAGCTTAGAACCGGACAGCGCCATACCTTGAGCATGGTTACCTGCCGATGCTGCAATCACACCTGCGGCTTTCTGTTGCTCTGAAAGGCTTGATACCATGTTGTAGGCACCACGTAGCTTGAACGAGTGCACCGGCTGACGGTCTTCTCGTTTAAGCTGAACCTGATTACCAATGCGCGCGCTTAGACGCGGCATATCCTGTAGAGGTGTTACGATTGCCGCTTCGTAAACCGGCGCTCTCAGGATCTGACGCAGGTAATCTGCGCCACTTTGTTTTTTGGGACTGGAGGTGCCGTCACTCATAGTTAGCCCTCAAGTTTAGACTTATCACGTACTGCGCCTTTGTCGGCACTGGTCGCCATGCTTGCGTAAGCTTTCAGTGCGAAAGACACTTCACGCTGACGGTTTTCTGGTTTCCAGCCTAGTGCGTCTTGCTTAACACGACGCGCTTCTAGTTCAGCTTCAGGCACATCAAGTGTGATCGAACGGCTAGGGATGTCGATAGTGATGATATCGCCAGTGTTTACTAGACCAATCACACCGCCACTTGCTGCTTCTGGAGAAGCGTGACCGATAGACAGACCCGATGTACCACCCGAGAAACGACCATCTGTTAATAGAGCACAAGACTTGCCTAGACCCATTGATTTTAGGTAAGTGGTTGGGTAAAGCATTTCTTGCATGCCCGGACCACCTTTAGGACCTTCGTAACGAATAACAACCACTTCGCCCGCTTTCACTTTGCCACCTAAGATGCCATCAACAGCACTATCTTGGCTTTCAAATACGATAGCTGGGCCTTGGAATTTCAGGTTTTCTTCATCAACACCCGCGGTCTTAACGATACAACCATCAACGGCGATGTTACCTGAAAGTACCGCTAGGCCGCCTTCTTGGCTGAAGGCGTTCTCTTTGGTACGAATACAACCATCGACGCGGTCATCATCAAGGCGATCCCAACGACAATCTTGTGAGAAAGCTTTGGTAGTACGGATACCAGCAGGGCCTGCGCGGAAGAACTTAAGCACGGCTTCGTCTTCTGTCTGCATGATGTCGTATTGAGCAAGTTGTTCTTGCATGCTTAGACCAAGAACGGTGCGAGTTTGGTTGTTCAGTAGACCTGCACGATCAAGCTCACCTAGGATAGCCATTACGCCACCAGCACGGTGAACGTCTTCCATGTGGTATTTAGGTGTTGAAGGCGCAACCTTACATAGGTGTGGAACGCGGCGAGACATCTCATCGATATCACCCATATCAAAATCAATCTCACCTTCTTGAGCTGCCGCTAAAAGGTGAAGTACTGTGTTACTTGAACCGCCCATCGCGATATCTAGCGCCATTGCATTATCAAAGGCTGCGCGGTTAGCGATGTTGCGTGGCAGTGCTGATTCGTCGTCTTGCTCGTAGTAACGCTTAGTTAGGTCAACGATGCGTTTACCGGCATTGATGAACAGCTCTTCACGGTCTGCGTGTGTTGCCAGCATAGAACCGTTACCTGGCTGAGATAGGCCAAGTGCTTCTGTTAGACAGTTCATTGAGTTGGCTGTGAACATACCTGAACATGAACCACATGTCGGGCATGCAGAACGTTCTACTTGCTCACTTTGCTCATCAGAAATGGTTGGATCAGCACCCTGAATCATCGCGTCAACAAGGTCTAGCTTGATGATTTGATCTGAAAGCTTGGTTTTACCCGCTTCCATTGGACCGCCAGATACAAAGATCACTGGGATGTTAAGACGCATTGCTGCCATCATCATTCCCGGAGTGATTTTGTCACAGTTAGAGATACATACCATCGCATCTGCACAGTGTGCATTGACCATGTATTCTACTGAGTCTGCGATAAGCTCACGTGATGGCAGTGAGTACAGCATGCCGCCGTGACCCATTGCGATACCATCATCAACTGCGATGGTATTGAATTCTTTAGCGATACCGCCCGCTTTCTCGATTTCACCCGCAACCAGTTGACCCATGTCTTTAAGGTGAACGTGGCCTGGTACGAATTGAGTGAAAGAGTTTACAACCGCGATGATTGGCTTACCGAAGTCATCATCTTTAACGCCAGTTGCACGCCATAAAGCGCGCGCACCAGCCATGTTGCGTCCGTGGGTAGTTGTTGCTGAACGATAGATTGGCATTGCTTAAATCCTTATAAATACTTGGCTGTTGCTTACTTAGTTGATTGTGTTTGGCTTTCTGAAGCGTGGTTTTCTGGATAAACGTAATCTAACCAGCCCCACTTATCTTCAGTGGTGCCATTGAATAGGCCAAAGTAAGCCGCTTGAACTTTTTCAGTGATAGGACCGCGTTTGCCTTCACCTACTGTAATTTTGTCTACACTGCGAACCGGAACGATCTCTGCAGCTGTGCCTGTCATGAATACTTCATCGGCAAGATATAGCGCTTCACGAGCAATGTTCTCTTCACGGATCTCATAACCCATGTCTTTTGCTAGTGTCATGATCGAATCACGCGTGATACCCGGCAGAATCGCACTGGTCGCTGGTGGTGTGGATAGCACGCCGTTACGTACCACAAAGATGTTCTCACCAGCCCCTTCAGAAAGGTAACCATCAACACTCAGTGCGATGCCTTCATCGTAACCATGACGGCGAGCTTCGCCACCAACTAATAGTGAAGATAGGTAGTTACCACCGGCTTTTGCTGCGGTTGGGATCGTGTTTGGAGCGGCACGGTTCCAGCTAGAAATCATTGCATCAACGCCGTTTTCTAGTGCTTCTTCGCCTAGGTAAGACCCCCAAGGGAAAGCAGCGATGATCAGTTCCATCTCAGTATTTTCTGGCGGGCAGACACCCAAACCAACGTTACCTACGAAACCTAGAGGGCGGATGTACGCTGACTCTAGCTTATTTTGGCGTAGCGTTTCGCGAGTCGCTTCCATAATTTCTTCCTCAGTGTAAGGAATAGGGAAGCGATAGATTTTTGCTGAGTCTTTTAGGCGCTTAGCATGTTCAGGGTGACGGAAGATAACCGGCCCTTTTGGTGTGTTGTAACAACGAACACCTTCAAACACAGAAGTACCGTAGTGCATTGCGTGAGTCAGGACGTGAACGTTCGCCTCTGCCCAAGGAACCATCTCACCGTTAAACCAAATATAGTCTGCTGTTTTAGCTGTCATGTTTGCGGTTCCTTATGCGTTTATCTTTTGTTGTAAGTTGTTGTTTGGCAGTTCATTACGGCTGATCGAGATAACGTCAACGGTACGTACATCCCACAGCTTTTCGATTTGGTTTACCAAGAACGAGATCGGACGGTCACTGTCTACGATGATCTCAACACTCGCCACTTTGCTTTCGTGGTTTTGAGTGCCCGCAACTTGCTTAACAATGAAGCCACGGTGGCGGATAACACGAAGAACACGCTCTAGTAGTACAGGCTTATCATCGGCTTTGATGTCTAATAGGTATCTTTTCATGTTATGTGTTCTCCAACATCTCACTGTTTGAAGCACCTGGCGGTACTAGTGGCCATACGTTTTCTTCTTCATCGATAAGAACATGAAGTAGGTAAGCGGTTTTGCTCTCTAGCATCTCTTTCAATGCTGGTTCTACTTCTTCTTTACGAGTGATGGTTTTGCCCGGGATATCGAACGCTTTCGCGAGCATCACGAAATCAGGGTTGTCATCTAAGATAGTTTCACTGTGGCGGCCATCAAAGAACAGCGATTGCCATTGGCGAACCATGCCCAAACGAGAGTTATTAAGCAGTACCATCTTCACTGGGATCTGACGACGCTTCAATGTGCCAAGCTCTTGAATGTTCATCATGAACGAGCCGTCACCAGAGATAAGTATAGATTGGTCGTCAGGACGCCCAACCGATGCACCCATTGCAGCTGGCAAGCCAAAGCCCATGGTGCCTAAACCGGCAGAGGTAATGAAGTTCTGTGGATCGCGAGGCTGAATGTGCTGAGCTGCCCACATTTGGTGTTGGCCCACATCAGTCGATACGATAGAGCTTGCTGGCATCATGTCTGACAGTTGCTTCAACAGCAGTGGAGCAAAAATCAGATCACCAGGGTGGTCGTAACGCCATTTGAATGAGCTACGAAGACCTTCAGAGTGATGAACCCAAGAGGAGATGTCTTGGCTTAGCTCTAGTTGAGGCATGATCTTGTTGATGTCACCGCGAATTGGCGCATTGGCAAGACGCAGTTTGCTGAACTCAGCGGCATCGATATCGATATGGATAACCTTAGCATGCGGCGCAAAGGTATCGAGTTTGCCAGTTACTCGGTCATCAAAACGAGCACCGACAACAATCAACAGGTCACTCTCTTGAACCACAAGGTTAGCGGCTTTAGTGCCGTGCATACCCAGCATGCCAAGGTAGTGTGGGTCGTCACGTTCGATAGTGCCCAAGCCTTTCAGTGTGCTTACTGCTGGCATTGGGTTTAGGCGTAAAAACTCACGAACCGCATCGGTTGCTTTAGCAAGTTGAACACCACCACCTACGTATAAAACAGGACGGGTCGCTTGAGACAAAAAGTACTGTGCCTGTTCAATGGCATCAGTTGTCGCAACAGGAATTGCGGGTGGAGTAAATTCAGGAAGAGCGTTAACAGGTGCTTCTGCTAGTTGAACGTCTTTAGCGATATCGACGATAACCGGGCCAGGGCGGCCAGACTTTGCTACCACAAACGCTTCAGCGAGGGTTGGAGCTAGCTCTTCAATATCAGTTACTAGGTAGCTGTGTTTAGTACATGACAGAGACATACCAATCACATCCATTTCTTGGAATGCATCGGTACCAATGTGGGAACTTGCAACTTGACCAGTGATGGCAACCATTGGGATAGAGTCCATAAAGGCATCAGCAAGGCCAGTAACTAGGTTGGTAGCACCTGGGCCAGACGTTGCCATACAAACAGCGACATCTTGTGTTGCTCGAGCCATGCCGATCGCGGCCATAGCGGCGCCTTGCTCATGGCGACATAGGATATGTTCAACCCCGCCGTCATAGAGTGCATCGTAGATTGGCATGATGGCACCACCGGGGTAACCAAATACGGTCTCAATTCCTTGTTGCTTGAGTGCGGATACGACTAGTTCTGCGCCTTTCATCGGAATTCTCCCGTATTACCTTTATTTTGGTAACTGTTTCCTTTGTCTCTGCACATCTTGTGCTCCCATTCTTCCTGTAAATCGGCAAAGCCGAAAATGCTCAAAAATATAAAAATCGAATGTTTAAATTAGAAAAAACCCCCGGACTTGTCAGTGCGGGGGTTTTTTCTAATTCGTGGTTACTTTCTTCCCACTCGCCCCCGCGCAGTCTTAATAATGACTACGATAATCAGGTTAATCAGTGCGTAAATGCGAGCGTTAAAAATCATAATATTCGAGTTTTCTCGTTTATTGTCTTCAGTAAATGTCTACATCTCTAGTGTTATCACACAAATCTGCCGCATGACAAGGGAAATGTCATTCTTTTTTCACATTAAAATACCATTCCACCAAGCTATATAACAACCTTATCGCTTTGGTGAGCAACGAATATCCAGAGCGAATACTTTTAAATCAAAGACAAAGGAAAGTTATGGGACTCGCGATAATTCATAGCCGAGCTAGTGTGGGTGTAGAGGCGCCAGAAGTGACCGTTGAGGTGCATATAAGCAACGGAATGCCTGGCTTCACGCTGGTGGGTCTACCTGAAACAACGGTCAAGGAATCTAAAGACCGAGTGAGAAGCGCGATCATCAATTCTCGCTTTGAGTTTCCATCGAAAAGAATCACGGTCAATCTCGCCCCAGCCGATTTGCCCAAAGAAGGTGGCCGTTTTGACCTGCCCATCGCGCTTGGGATTTTGGTGGCGTCAGATCAGCTTCCGACATCAAAAATAGCTCAACATGAATTTATCGGTGAGTTGGCATTGTCAGGAGAACTTCGCTCGGTAAAGGGCGTTTTGCCTGCGACGTTAGCCGCCGACAGTGTAGAGCGATGCTTAGTTGTCCCACATCATAACGGTGATCAGGCTGCGCTGGTGGGCAAGGGAGCGCATAAATCTGCACAAACCTTGTTGGAGGTTTGTGCTGACATGTGTGGACAGGCTCAGCTTGGGCTATATAGAACGGAACATCATCAGGCTGATGTTTCAGTGCTTCGCGACCTACAAGATATTATCGGCCAACAACAAGGCAAGCGAGCTCTAGAGATAGCCGCTGCTGGGAATCATAACTTATTGTTTCTTGGCCCACCCGGAACCGGAAAAACTATGCTCGCTTCTCGACTGCGTGACCTATTACCTGAAATGAGTGATGACGAAGCGATGGAAACCGCGTCGGTGGCCTCGTTAACGCAACAAGAAATCAATCAATACAACTGGAAGCAACGACCTTTTCGCTCTCCTCACCATTCCAGTTCAATGGCGGCATTAGTGGGTGGTGGTTCGGTGCCTCGCCCCGGAGAGATCTCTTTAGCGCATAACGGCTTATTGTTCTTAGATGAGATGCCGGAGTTTGAGCGCAAGGTGCTTGATTCATTACGAGAGCCACTAGAGTCGGGCGAGATCATTATCTCCCGTGCTGCGGGCAAGACTCGTTTTCCTGCGCGTTTTCAATTGGTCGGTGCACTTAACCCAAGTCCAACGGGTTATTACGAAGGTAACCAGGCGCGCGCCAACCCACAGATCATCCTGCGTTACCTCAATCGCTTATCTGGGCCCTTGCTGGATAGGTTCGATATGTCATTGGAGATACCTCTGTTGCCAAAAGGAATGTTGGCCGAAGGCGGTGATCGCGGTGAAACCACTCAAGTAGTTAAGCAAAGGGTTAGGCAGGCGCGAGAGTTAATGCTATCTCGCAACCATAAATCGAATGCACTGTTAGGTAGCCGAGAAATTGAGAAGTATTGCCCACTGCGACGCGAAGATGCAGAGTTTCTTGAGACAGCACTACATCGCTTGGGTTTATCGATTCGTGCTTATCATCGAATTATTAAGGTGGCACGAACCATTGCCGACCTTGACGGTAACGAGCAGATCGAAAAGAAACATCTATCAGAAGCGCTAGGCTATCGCGCGATGGATCGCTTGCTGAAACAACTCACGGCTCAAGCTGTCTAGCAAGCAGAAAAAGCCTGCTTAGATGCAGGCTTTCGTTGGATTGCAGTTCATACTCGCTAAGGTTAGAACTTGTAGTTCAAGCCAACTGAAACTATATATTGAGACTCGTCGTAGAAGGTAATGTTCGAGTCGCTGGTGCCGTAGCCTGCCAGTGAAATAAACGACCAGTTTTCCCAATCCATGAATTGATCATACTCATAGGCGGCGAATAGGTTGATATTGTCGTCGCTGCGTTTCTTGTCGTAGATCGGGTTGCTCGCATCGTAAGAGCGTTGGCTGTAACCCGCTGTTAGTGCGTACTGGTGACGCCCCATGCCACCAAACAAGCTTACCTCACCACCGAATTGGTCGTAAGATTCAGCTTTACCATCAGCATCACGTGTTTGGTAGATGACGGATGGAATAAGCATCATGGTACGACTGAGTGGCAGGCGATATTGACCTTTCAAGTAGAGAGTATTGGCATCTCGTTTGAGCTCTTGATCTTGAATATCATCCTTGTCGACATCTTTGGTCGCATAGGCCATGTCTAGCGAGAAAGCTGAGCCCGCAATGTTGCTTAGCTTCAAACGAAACGCATTGCCAGTTTCATCGGTCTTGGTGCGAGCTGATGTGGTGTTGTATGGATCAGCCCAAGTTTCACCAGACATAATGGTTGGCAGCAGTGAAGCGTCGATCACCATGCCTGACTCAAGTTGGTATTTGTAACCGACTTCGAGAACTACAGTACCTGTTGCTACATCATCTCGCGCGGTACCTGTGTATACCTGATGGTTTAGCTTTTCACCAAAGGTATAAGCAACACTACCTAAAGGAGCAACCAGAAAAGAGCTTTCCGAAGAAGCCTTCTGATCTGTGGATGAAAGATTGCTATCAGCATCGGTATTAAAGTTCGAGGTGGAAGAGGTAACCCCGGTATTGAGAGAGATTTCACCACTGAAACCTTGTTG
Source organism: Vibrio sp. 10N.261.55.A10 (assembly GCF_041470825.1). Taxonomy (NCBI): domain Bacteria; kingdom Pseudomonadati; phylum Pseudomonadota; class Gammaproteobacteria; order Vibrionales; family Vibrionaceae; genus Vibrio; species Vibrio sp. 10N.261.55.A10. The sequence continues at coordinate 57,248 of NZ_JBFRNC010000033.1, forward strand.
GTCTGCAAGCTTGGCAAAAGCGGGAGAAGCCGCAACGCTCAATGCCAAGAGAGTTATTTTTATTTTCATTCAAGGGCTCCTTGCCCACCGGTTCTTAGGACGGGTTATTAATAGCAGTAAAGCTTTAAACTTCCAGGTTAATTATTTATCAATAATGATTTTTGAACTAGCAAAAAAAAAGGAAGCCGAAGCTTCCTTTCATCAATGGCTTACTTCTTTAATAAGAAGTTCACGAGCTCGAAGTACTCATCAAGAGAGTTGATACCTTGAGCTTCTACTAGGTAGCGGTTGTTAACCACAACAGCGGGTACACCTGAAAGGCCGCTGTCTTTGAATGCTTTGTCGAAGCGACGAACCATAGAATCTACAGCAAAGCCGTTATACGCAGCATCGAATTTCTTCGCATCAACGCCTTCGTCTAGGAAGATTTGACGCAGTTCTTCTTCATCACGTGGTGGCTTGTTCATTGTGTGGATGCGGTTAAACATCACTGGCACCATTTTATCTTCAACTTTCAGTGCAATCATTGTCGCGTAAGCTTTGCTCATTGGCAGACCCATGTTGCCACCCATGAATGAAACATGGTTCTTCTGTAGCTTAGCGTCTTTAGGTAGCTGTTGTTTTAGCTGCTGGATGATTGGCTCAAAGCTATTACAGTGTGGGCAGTAAAAAGAGAAGAACTCTGTCACCATTGGTTTTTTTGATGCTTCTAGGTCGAGAACTTTGTAGTGTTCACCTTCGTTAAATTTCGCAGCGTGAGCGGTAAGGCTCAACATGATCAATGAGAAAAATGCGAATAGCTTTTTCATTTATCCAATCTCCATTATGTTTGAATTTTTATCTAGTTGTATGTTGCGATTGCTGTTACCACTGAGGCATTAACGAAAGTGGTGGCTCTTGCAGGGTAGCAATTTGCTCTTTACAAGCAAGTACTTGTTGCTCCCAATATTTCGGATCATTAAACCACGGGAAGGCCAGAGGAAACGCAGGATCGTGCCATCGTTTCGCCAACCATGCCATGTAATGCACCATACGTAGACCGCGTAGTGGTTCGATTAGTTTCAGTTGTGCGGTATTAAAATCGCAAAACTCTTGGTAACTCTCTAGCAAAATATCCAGTTGCATCAGCTTATCTTGGCGCTCGCCATTGAGCAGCATCCACAGATCTTGTATCGCAGGGCCGTTACGTGCGTCATCAAGATCGACGAACATTGGCCCATCGCGCCACAAAATATTGCCAGGGTGGCAGTCACCGTGCAGGCGGATATTCTCAATGTTGCTCGGCCACTGGCTCTCTAGCTCTTTGATCAGAAGGTCAACGTCATTGAAGAAGGCATTTTCTAGGTGCGTCGGGATAAACTGAGAGTTCTCTAGAATCTTACGTGGCTGATAAAGGTATTCATCTAAGCTGATGGTCGGGCGATGCTGGAATGTTCTTCCCGCGCTGGCTTTATGAATACGACCAAGAAAGCGTCCTACGCCTTCCAATTGATCTAGATTGTCAACTTCATACTGTCTGCCGCCAACACTTTCAAATAGTGCAAATAGGTAGCCTTGGTATTCATGTAAGGTTGCACCGTTGATTCGCATTGGAGGCGCAACCGGCATCTCTTGTTCGATAAGCTCGAGTGCGAAGTCATGCTCTTCTTGGATCTGTGCCTTGTTCCAGCGTTGTGGACGGTAAAACTTAACGACGTAGCGCTTACGGTCTTCATCGGTGAACTGATAGACACGGTTTTCGTAACTGTTGAGAGCGAGAAGCCCGGATTCAGCGCGAACTCCGATGCTCTCCAGTGCGTACCACATGAAGTCAGGAGTCAGGTTATCAAAGTTAAAGGCTTGCATCGTCATAGAATAAAAAAGGCTCATTACTGAGCCTTTTTCCATTTATTGGGTTGTTATACCAAGCACTAAGGTGCGGGTATCAGAGCTTCTTGATAAAGCGGCTTTCGACTTCCATCGTAAACTCTTCATTATCCGAGAGTATAAACTGAATTGTCGAAACTGGTGAGCTCAGTTTTTCTGGGTCGGCGCCTAAACTGATAGGTAGGTTCAAAACCTCGCCTGGATCGACAGTAATCGTCTGTTTACCATACCAGATAGAATCGGGCAGTCCGCTAACACCGAGTTTGTACTCTTGCTCTTGTTGAGTCTTGTTGATCACTTTCAAGGTGTAGGTGTTTTCAACCAACCCTTGGTTATTGACTCTAAACAGTTGGTTTCGGTCACGCAGAACACTTAGGCCGGCAGGATCAACGCTCGCGATTTGGGCGAAGAACAAGCCCAGCATCACGATCAAGATAGCGCCATAGCCCAACAGCTTGGGACGCATTACCTTGGTCGAGTGACCTTCAAGTCTGTGCTCGGTGGTGTAATTGATCAGGCCTTTCTCATAGCCCATACGCTCCATCGTGTTGTCACAGGCATCAATACACGCGCCGCAGTTAATACACTCGTATTGCAGGCCGTCACGGATATCGATACCCGTAGGGCACACTTGTACACACAGATTACAGTCAATACAGTCGCCTAGACCAAGCTCTTTTGGATCGGCTTTACGAGAGCGAGGGCCACGGCTTTCACCACGTTCTGTGTTGTAACCCACGATGAAGGTGTCTTTATCGAACATTGCCGACTGGAAACGCGCGTAAGGACACATGTGCAGACAAACAATTGAACGCATCCAACCCGCATTGGCATAAGTACATCCAGCAAAGAACAGTACCCAAAACACCGGCCAGAAAGACGAGTTAAAGGTAAAGAAGCCAACCACTAACTCTTTGATTGGGATGAAGTAACCAACAAAGGTTAAGCCCGTCGCAATGGCAATCGCCCACCACGCAATGTGTTTGAGGGTTTTTCTGAGGATTAAATTGCTCGTCAGTTTGCCCGAGTCTTGTTTTCTTCGCTTATTGGCAGCGCCTTCTAGCTTCTCTTCGAACCAGATATACATGAAGGTCCAGACGGTTTGCGGGCATAAATAGCCACACCAGACGCGGCCTAAGAAGGTGGTTATGAAAAACAGGCCAAACGCGGCAATCATAAATAGGATCGCGAGTAGGGTCAGATCTTGCGGGTATAAGGTGGTGCCAAAGAAGTTGAACTGTTGGCTGCCGATATCGAGCAAGATCGCTTGACGTTCACCAAAGGGAATCCATGGGATAAGCGCAAAAAGTAAAAGTAAGAACCAACCGCCATAGCGACGCAGTTGTTGGAATTTACCTTTGCTTTCTCGAACATAGATTCGGTTACTTGGGTTAAATCGATCTCCATTACCTTTATGTGTTTTCGGGTTAAAGGTTTTAGGAGTCACATCTTTGATATCGATTTTATCCTGACTCATGGACTATCCTTTTTGTGGCTTGTTTGCCCGGTTAAGTCGGGCATGACGACATTACTTGAAAGTATGGTTTAGAGAACCTGTTGAAATTGAGCTTGGTGCATTTGTTGTTATCGCACTCACTCTTATTATTTTAGAAGATTCTTATGGATGGCGATTATAACGACAATCTTGTTCTCATTTCTTTAACGCTATCAACCTTTAACAACAAAAGTCATAACAGTTGTGACGAAAAAATAGCGAACAGAAACAAAAAAGCGACCTGGTGGTCGCTTTTTAAAATTGAGTGTTTTATCTATACGGCAATTGAGCTCTAAACTAACGGGCGACTAAAGAAGGCCACGTGCTTTTAGAATTGCGGTTTTGAAATCATCTTCTTGGTCTTTTTTCAGGCCCGGGATCATCTCATCTTTTTCGCTGTTGCGCATTTTTAGGTGATAGATAAGAACATCGTCAGTCAGTTCTTCAAGCTTGCCTTGGTAGCCTGCTTCTTTTGATAGCTTAATGATGAACTCTAATAGGTTAAGCTCTTGATCTTTCTGCCACTCAGGCTCCATCAGTTCAAGCAGTTCTTCAATGCGGTGACACTTCATACTTTATTTCTCCACAAATTTTATAATGATTTGTGGCTAAGGTATCAAATCGGGTAGGGAATACCAATGTGTAAACACATTTCAAGATGGGAGCGGGCAAGAAAAAAGCGCAGTAAAAACTGCGCTTTTTGTTAAGCGGCTTTAATCACTTTCGTTGTAGTCGGTGCTAATAAAGCAGTCTTCTCAACTAGAGTCATTGTAAGAGCCAATTTCTTAGCCGTTGGAGCAGCAACAAAGCCACTACGACGACGCATCGCACTACGGTTGGTGTGCGAGAACCTGACAGCTGTTGGGCGCATTAATTTACCTAACGGTCAGGCATATCCATTGCCAATCTAATGGCCTGATTTACCATGAGCTCCACCTCAATTGCTTGAAGCGTCACTCGTCTGGCTTTCGCCAATCCGAAGAATAAATCAGGATAATGATATGCATGCATATCAAGGCTTAGATTATCACTATCTAAGTTATCGATCGACGCCTGAGTGATAAATAGACGATATTAGAGCTAAAATAGTGTGAGCAGTATATTTGAGTTTGAACCTCTTTCAGGCTTAAGATGATGCTTTAAAGGAGGTGCATATGTCGTTCTTAAAGAAAACGTTAGCAAGTTTTGGAATTGGATCTGCCAAGGTGGATTCTGTATTGCAACAGGAAGTGCTTTATCCAGGCAAGAAGGCGAGCATTATTGTGCATGTCTATGGTGGCGCTCAGCCACAAGAGATCGACAATATCGATCTCAACTTGTGCTGTCGTTACGTCAAAGAAATTACTATGAATTCGCAAAGGCAAGAGGGCGGTCAAACACGTCGAATGCACCAGACATACTCGTTGGCCAAATGGAGCCTGCCGTATGCCTTTGTTATTCAGCCGGGTGAAACCCGTGATTTTGAATGTGAGTTTGATGTCCCGCTGAACACACCTGTCACGATTGGTGATTCAAAGGTGTGGCTAGAAACCGGGCTCGATATTGCGATGGCGATTGATCCATCGGATAAGGATATTTTAACGGTTCGCCCAGATGCACTTCTTGATGGTATTTTTAATGAACTAGAAGCTCAAGGTTTACGCATTCGCCAAGTTGAGTGCGAAGCAGTAGAGGGCTTTGAACTGCCATTTGTTCAAGAGTTTGAGTTTGTCCCTACCACTGGTCCATATCATGGCCGCTGGCGTGAACTGGAAGTGGTTGCTCATCGTGATGAAACCGAGCTTAAGTTGTGGTTTGAGATAGACCGTAATCGCGATGGTGCAAAAGGCATGTTGGCGAGCTTGTTAGGCATTGGCCAACTGCAGCGTCAATTGAGTGTGCCATTGGATACGTCACCACAAGATGCGGGCAAGATGGTACTTGAGTATCTAGACAACGCATCTTAGTTAGCTCTTTGGTTCTGTAGCTTTAGAGACCTTAGCTTCATCACACCGTTTAGGCGTTATTAATGTCATAAAAGATGTCATAAAAATTTAAGCTTACACGTGTAAGCTTAATGTGCAATACTAGGCAAATCGAACATTTACTCTAGTAGGATAATCATGTCTGCATCATCGGCGAGCGAATACAGTGACATCGAAGAACGCGCCAATGCGATAACCCATGGCTTGGGTGTTGTGCTTGGCGTGGTTGGTTTAATCCTGCTGCTGATTCGTGCGTTTGACCATCAAGCCGACATACTGACTATTGCGAGTATGGCGGTATATGGCAGCAGTATTATCCTACTCTTTCTCGCTTCCACGCTTTATCACTCGATCACCACAGAAAAGACCAAGCGATTACTGAAAACTCTCGATCACTGTGCGATCTACTTATTGATCGCGGGCAGTTACACGCCATTTTTATTGGTGAGTTTAAGAACACCATTGGCGATGGGTTTGATGGCAGTGATTTGGGGTATCGCGCTAGTCGGAATCATTATGAAGATTGCCTTCGTCTACCGATTTAAGCGTTTGTCATTGGTGACTTACTTGGCGATGGGTTGGTTATCGCTGATTGTGGTTTATCAACTGGCGATGAATATCGAGATGGGTGGTTTGGTGCTACTAGCACTCGGTGGCGTGATTTACTCGTTGGGTGTGATTTTCTATGTGGCAAAACGCATCCCTTACAATCATGCCATCTGGCATTTGTTTGTGTTGGCGGGCTGCGCTTGCCATTTCTTCGCTATTTATTTGTACGTGACTCCGGTTTAGCGAGCCAGTACCTCAGTAATCTCAGCTTTAATCTGATATTCAGGGTGTTGTTCTAGGTCGAGCTTGATGAGCTTGCCTTCTTCACCCGTCTTTGGTCGTAGGTATGTGTCGGCCATTCGTTTGATTGATTTCCACACAGCAACTTCTTCTTCTGCCAACAACTCACCTTCTGCAGTAAATACGCTGATGTTAAGTGATACCAAAATGACCGCTTGAGTGCCTTGGTTAGTGATGGCTGTCGGAATGATAAGCTCACCATCTTCATAGCGACTTGCACCCAGTACAACATCCACTCCTGACTGAGACAGCTGTAAGCTTGGCTTTTTACTATTAACCACAATCGTAGTGCCACGCGTGTTCGTTGCGACAGGTACGGCTACGACAGGCACTGCAGTCTCTGATGTTGTCGTTGCTGCTTCCGTTTGCTTTGGTGCCACGTATTGCCAAGTAAAATCATCTTTGAGTAACACTTGCTTGCCATCAGGCAAGGTGACCATTTGATCAGCAAAGGCAGAACTTACGAATACTGAGTTTGCGAGCAATGCGCTAGCGAGAAGTACGTATGATTTCATCTGTGTTTCCTTGATTTTTTGCTTGGTTAACGTCGCCAAAAGGCTGGGAAAAATAGAACAATGAGCGTCAATATCTCGAGTCGCCCCATTAGCATTCCTAAACTTAGCAACCATTTAGCGGCGTCTGGCAGTGGAGCAAAGTTCCCGGTTGGACCGATAACGCTGCCCATACCAGGACCAACGTTGGCAACGGCTGTGATAGCGCCAGATATACTGGTCACGGGATCAAGCCCCATCGCGCTCAAGCCACCTGCAATTAAGATAATCGTAATAAAGAACATCAAACCAAATGCGACTAGTGAACGCACAATATCGTCATTCACCGGTCGCTGATTGTAGCGTTGAACAAACACGCCCGACGGGTGAATCAGTTTCATCATCTGCTTATTAAGCATGGTCATCGCGATCTGGAAGCGGAAGATCTTGATACCACCAGAGGTTGAACCTGAGCACGCGCCCGCCATCATTAAAAAGGCAAACAGCGTGGTAGGCAAAGCGCCCCACGCGGTGAAATCTTCTAAGCCAAAACCGGTTGTGGTTACGACTGACACAATGTTGAACATCGAAACACGCATCGCATCCATGACTGTGTAGCCATCTCTAACCACCAACCATGTCGATATCACGGCACTGGTGACCAAGAACAGGTACGTGAAACCTCTCACTTGCGCGTCTTTGTAGAGGATTGAGAGTTTTCGGCCTCGCAGTGCGCTAACAAACAGTAAGAACGGCAGGCCGCCAAGGAACATGAACAGTGTTCCCACCCAGTGAGCACTGTTGGAGAAGTGGTTCATCGATCCATCTGAGGTTGAGTAACCCCCCGTCGACAGTGTTGTGAACGCGTGATTGATCGCGTCAAAGATGCCCATGCCTGCAAACAAATAGCTAATGATGCATAAACCAGTCAGAACCAGATAAACCGCCACGATGTTCTTCGCGACGGTTTTTGCTCGTGGGCTGCTTTTATCTGACCAGTCGGATGATTCTGTTTGGAACAGGCGCATACCACCAACGTTGAGCATTGGTAGAACCGCTACCGCCATAACGATAAAGCCGATGCCACCTAACCATTGCAGTATAGAACGCCACAACAGAATGCTTGGTGCCATGCTGTCTAAGCCGCTTAATACGGTTGAGCCTGTCGTGGTGATACCTGACATGGTTTCGAAGTAGGCGTCCGTAAAGCTGATGTGGTTAATGAATACAAAGGGCAGGGCGGCAAAGGCGCTGGCAATTGTCCAAACCAAAGAGGTGATAAGGAACATGTCCCGCACCCCAAGTCGGAACTTAGCGGAGCGGCCCAAGCTCAAGCAGATGAACGCCACAATGTGCGTGATCACTACCGATTGACCAAACTCGAGGAAGCCACCGGTGCCAGTAAAAAAGGCAACCAATGTGGGGATGTACATGAAAAGGGCGAGTTTTGATAACACTAACCCTATCACTAATAATATCGGACGAAAGTTGACCATAGCTTAATAGACCATAGCTTAATAGACCATAGCTTTAATTGATTACAGCTTTGTGCCGGAGCGCCGTTCTCACAAAAGAAAGTTGCGAGAAGAAGCTCACGAGAACAAGGCTATAAGAAGAACGGGCTCGGTTGGAATAGAGACTCAACATCCGGTACGTATTTCTTGTCCACTAGGAACATCACTACGTGGTCATCCTGTTCGATTACGGTTCTATCGTGCGCGATAAGTACTTCTTCTCCGCGAACAATCGCACCAATAGTGGTGCCCGGTGGTAACTTGATGTCGCCAATCGCTCGGCCAACCACTTTAGAGGTGGTTTCGTCACCGTGAGCAATCGCTTCGATCGCCTCTGCAGCGCCGCGACGTAGAGAGGATACGTTTACGATATCAGCACGACGAACGTGAGTAAGCAGCGCAGAAATGGTCGCTTGCTGTGGCGAGATAGCAATATCAATCACACCACCCTGAACAAGGTCTACGTAAGCACCACGCTGAATCAGTACCATTACCTTCTTGGCACCCATTCGCTTCGCCAGCATGGCTGACATGATGTTGGTTTCATCTTCATTGGTTAGGGCGATGAACACGTCCACTTGATCGATGTTCTCCTCGGTCAGCAGCTCTTGATCGGCGGCATCACCACAGAATACGATGGTGTTTTCTAATTCTTCAGACAGCTTCTCGGCGCGAGTGTAGCTGCGCTCGATAAGCTTGATACTGTAGCTCTGCTCAAGGCGTTTTGCCAAGCTTGCACCAATGTTACCACCACCGACAATCATGATGCGGCGGTACGGTTTCTCTAGGCGCTGTAGCTCACTCATTACTGAGCGGATGTGGTTACTCGCTGCGACGAAGAACACTTCATCATCGGCTTCAATGATGGTGGTGCCTTGTGGACGAATAGGGCGACCTTGACGGAAAATAGCGGCAACACGGGTATCAATGTGCGGCATGTGCTCACGCAAAGCAGACAATGCGTTACCAACCAGTGGACCACCGTAGTAGGCTTTTACTGCTACTAGGCTAACCTTCTGTTCAGCAAAGCTCACAACCTGCAGTGCGCCTGGGTATTGAATCAGGCGCTCGATGTAGCTGGTCACTAGCTCTTCGGGTGCGATCAGGTGATCGACTGGGATGGCACCTGATTTGAATAACGCTTCTTTCTCTTCTAGGTATTGAGGAGAGCGAATACGAGCAATTCGGTTCGGCGTATTGAAAAGAGAGAAAGCAACCTGACACGCAGCCATGTTGGTTTCATCCATGTTGGTTACGGCAACCAACATGTCGGCATCTTGCGCACCCGCTTCACGTAGTGTGTTTGGGTGGCTGGCATAACCGTTTACAACCCTAAGGTCGTACTTATCCTGAAGTTCACGAAGTCGGTCAGCATTACGGTCGACAATGGTGATGTCGTTGTTTTCACCAACCAGGTTTTCAGCAAGGGTACCGCCAACTTGTCCAGCACCTAGGATAATGATCTTCATAGCCTTTCTCTTTTCTTTACCGTGGTAATTCTAGTTATCTAACTTTATTTTGATAATGCACTAGAAAGAAACAGCGGCTAAGAAATAAATTCTTAGCCGCTGTTAGTTGTTATGCCTGTTTTACTAGAACTGCGTAGTAGAAGCCATCCATATCTTCTTCTCCAGGTAGTATTTGACGACCCGGATTTTCGATATCAGACCCAACCAACGTAGCGTTCTCAGTGCGTGCTAGGAATGCTTTCACTTGCAGCACGTTTTCTTGCGGCGTGATAGAACAAGTCGCATAAACCATGGTGCCGCCTTCTTTCAGCTGACGCCACATTGCATCCATAATCTCGCTTTGCAGTTCAGCCAGCGCATCAATGTCAGACGCACGACGTAGCCACTTGATGTCAGGGTGACGGCGAATGACGCCAGTCGCTGAACAAGGTGCATCAAGTAGGATACGGTCGAACTTATCACCCATCCACCACTCTTCTGGGTAGCGAGCATCACCACAAATTACGTCGGCACGCAGTTGTAGACGCTCAAGGTTATCGTAGACGCGGTCTAGACGTTTAATGTCGCAGTCAATCGCAACCACTTCAGTGTCTTGAGTGTGCTCAAGAATGTGTGCCGTTTTACCACCTGGCGCAGCACAACAATCTAAGATCAGCTCACCATCTTTTGGTGTTAGGTAGTCAACCGAAAGCTGAGCGGCAGCGTCTTGCACTGATACCCAACCTCTGTCGAAGCCAGGAAGCAAAGTAACATCACAAGGTGCAGCTAATTTTATGGCATCGGCTGCTTCTGGGTGCAATGTGTATTCAATGTTTTCGTTTTTAAGTAGTTCAACATACTCGTCACGAGTGTGGTGTTGGCGGTTAACGCGCAGCCACATTGGTGCCTTACTGTTGTTTGCTTCAACCAGTTGCTCCCATTGATCTGGGTAGCTCTCTTGAAGCATTTTTAGAATCCAGCTTGGGTGGCCGTATTTGCCTGCATTGTGACTAACGGCTTTCTCGTCCAGTTCTTCTTGGTCACGTAGGTAGCTACGTAGCACAGCGTTGATCAAACCACTCAGGCTTGGACCACGCAGTGTTTTAGTGCCCTCAACCGTTTCAGCAACCGCGGCATGTGAAGGGATACGCATGAAGCTTAGTTGGTAAATGCCCACCAAGATTAGGTGGTGGAATACACGCTTTTTACCTTTAAGCGGGTTTTCCATCAGTTCGTTAGCGATTGACTCTAAACGAGGCAGGTAACGAAGTGCGCCGTAGCAAATCTCTTGCAGTAGAGCATGGTCTCGTGGACGGATCGTTTTTTGAGCCGCAGGGAGAGCGTGTGACAGAGAGTGGCCTTTATCGACAACTTGGAATAGGACATTTGCAGCAGCAGCGCGAACATTCATGAGGGGTACCGAATATTTATTTGAATACATGAGGGCATCTCTGCCCTCGTAAAGGTTTTCTAAGCTGCGTAATTAGCAGCTTTAAAAGCGGATTAAGAAAGTTGTGTACCAACTTCAAACCAGCTTGCACGTGAGTTCAAGATATCCTGAACTGACATGGCTTTTTTACCTGGAACTTGCAGTTGTTCAAGAACAAGTACGCCTTGCCCTGTCGCAACATAGATACCAGTTTTATCCGCTTGCAGAATGGTACCTGCAGGCTTATCAGAAGTTTGCTCTGCCACACGGCTTTGCCATACTTTAATGCTGTTCTCAGCAGCTTCAAAGTGACTCATTGGCCATGGGTTGAAGGCACGAACGCAGCGCTCAATATGCGCAGCTTCATCACTCCAGTTGATACGCGCTTCTTCTTTGCTTAGCTTCTTCGCGTAGTTCGCAAGCTCATCGTCTTGCTTTTCTGCAACTGCTTTGCCAGAAGCGATGTCCGCTAGACATTCAACAAGCGCATCAGGGCCAAGGCCCGCTAATTTCTCGTACATAGATGCGCTAGTATCTGTCGCTTCGATAGGCAGCGTCGCGATACTTAGCATGTCGCCAGTATCTAGGCCGATATCCATCTGCATGATCGTCACGCCTGTCTCTTTATCACCCGCCCAAATAGAGCGTTGAATCGGAGCAGCACCACGCCAGCGCGGTAGGATAGAGCCATGTACGTTGATACAACCTAAGCGAGGCGTATCTAATACAACCTGCGGAAGCAATAAGCCGTAAGCGACAACAACCATGATGTCAGCGTTCAATTCAGCTAGCTCTTGCTTAGCCTCATCTGACTTGAAGTTTTCTGGTTGGTAAACCGGAATATTGTTTTCAAGTGCGATGTTTTTTACTGGGCTCGCAGTGAGTTTTTTACCGCGGCCTGCTGGGCGATCTGGCTGTGTGTAAACAGCAACAACTTCATGCTCCGAAGACAACAACGCCGCCAAGTGACGGGCGGCGAAATCCGGAGTACCTGCAAAGACAATTCTTAAAGACTGACTCAAGGTAGGCTTCCTTCTAATTTAGTAATAGCAGCGGTTATTAACCTTGTTTCTCGTTGAAACGTTTAATCTTCGCTAGCTTATCTTGGATACGTTTACGCTTTAGTGGCGATAGGTAATCAACAAACAACTTGCCTTCTAGGTGGTCAAGTTCGTGCTGAACACAGATAGCCAGAAGGTCGTCAGCGTCGAATGTGAATTCGTTGCCGTCACGGTCTAGTGCTTTAACCGTTACTTCTGCAGCGCGAGGTACTAGAGCTCGAGCGCCTGGTACAGATAGGCAGCCTTCTTCGATTCCATCTTCGCCGCGCTTCTCAGTAATTTCAGGGTTGATAAGCACCATTGGCTCATCACGTGTTTCTGAAATATCGATAACAACGATGCGTTGGTGGAAATCTACTTGCGTTGCCGCAAGGCCGATACCTTCTTCGTCGTACATGGTTTCAATCATGTCATCAACGAACTTTTGAATCTCTGGGGTAACTTCTTTTACCGGTTTCGCCACGGTACGTAGACGATCATCTGGTAATGTTAATACTTGTAATACAGACATATACACTCGAAATATTGAACTGTGCCGAAACAGCTTAAACCTTGTTGGCTCAATTCTAGACATTTTAGAGGTCAAATGACAGCATCCTGAAGGTAATTCTCCAATCAGATGTCATATATTCAGACCAAGGAACCTAGGTCATGCGTCATTTATTGCCTGCTTTATCTCTTATTTGTGCCTCGATTTCGTTCGCCGCTACGGCTGAAAATAGTGAGCAACCTTTAACCATTAAACAGGGCGCACCTGAGGCGTATGTGGTGGTTAAGGGCGATACTTTGTGGGATATCTCTGCGATGTATCTCGATAGTCCATGGTTGTGGCCAAGGTTATGGCAGGTCAATCCAGAGATAGAAAACCCTCATCTCATTTATCCCGGAGATAAACTGTCTTTGGTTTGGATTAATGGCGAGCCTGTATTGAGCCTCAAGCCTGTTATCAAACTTAGCCCCAAGATTCGTGTTTCTGAGAAGAAAGCAGTACCTACCGTCAACGAGGGACTGGTTCTACCTTATTTACAGTCTGATCGCTTGGTAGAGCAGCAAGATATCGAATCGGCACAACGAGTATTAGGAACCAGTGATGGTAAACGTTTCTTATCGGGTGCAGACCGGTTGTTTATCTCAGGTAACCAACAACATCAAAAGTGGGGTATCTACCGCGCAGTTGAAACCTACCAACGGCAGCAACCCCAAGCGAGTATTACCTCTTTGCGACTGGTCGCCACGGCGCGCTTGAGAGAGGTGGATGCTGAGTTCAGTAGTTTACAGATAGAGACTCAATTACAAGAAGTACTGCTCAACGACCTCGTGTTACCGGAACTTGGCGTTGATCAGGTGAAGCTCTCAACCACGTTTTATCCTGCGCCTAGTGCTGCGGGTCAGTTTGCTAATATTTTGGGTTCGTTAGATGGCAGCCAATACAGCGCAAAGAATCAGGTTGTGGTTATTAACAAAGGCTCGCAAGACAATCTTCGCCAAGGCTCTATGTTTACCCTCAGCGAAAGCGGCGCGGTGGTGTTTGGTAAGCAAGGCGAATACAGCTACAAAGAGTCTGCGGCGAGCGATAAGGTGCAATTGCCAAGTACCTCGCTGGGTAGCTTGATGGTCATTCGTCCTTATGAGTATTTTAGCCTCGCGTTGATCACTCAGAGCTCTAAGCCTGTTAGCAAGGGCATTCTGGCAGTATCGCCTTTGGATCTTGCTTTGACAGAAGAGGTTAAGGGCACCGAGTGAATGAGCAACAACTGAGTGCTTGGCTAACTCTAAGTTTTGTTCCTCAATTGGGTGGCAAACGCCTTTCTCGCCTGCTGAGTATCGATTCCCCTTCGAACATTGTTGGCTACTCAAGCCAGCAGCTGCAAGTGATGGGTTTATCAGGCAAACAAATTTCTTATCTAAGAGAGCAAGCCCCAAGAGAAGTGGAGGCTTGCTTATCATGGCAAGCAAAACAGCCTAACCATCACATCATTACCCCTAATTGCCCACATTATCCCAAACTGCTTAATGAGATTGCCTCTGCGCCCAGTGTTCTTTTCGTTAAAGGTCACGTTGAAAAACTGATCGAGCCTCAAATCGCGATGGTCGGCAGCCGCAATGCCAGTATTGAAGGACTGCAGACCGCCAAGTCCTTCGCCAAAGAGTTTGTCCAAAACGGTTTAATTGTCACCAGTGGCTTAGCTTTAGGTATCGATGGCTATGCTCATGATGGTGCTCTAGATAAAAGAGGGGAAACTTTTGCAGTGTTGGGGTCTGGCTTGGACTCCATTTATCCTGCCCGCCACCGAAATCTAGCTGAGAGGATCTGTGAGAACGGAGCGCTGATTTCAGAGTTTCGACCGAGTGCTAAACCAAGACCTGAACATTTCCCCCGTCGTAACCGTATTATAAGTGGCTTGTCGTTAGGAACCTTGGTGGTGGAAGCGGCTGAGAAGAGTGGCTCTTTAATTACCGCTCGCTATGCCATGGAGCAAGGTCGAGAAGTGTTTGCGCTGCCCGGTTCTATTCATAGCCCAACCAGTCGCGGAGGTAACAGTCTCATCAAAGCTGGAGCATGTTTAGTGCAAAATGCTCAAGATGTTCTGATTGAAATAAAGAGTCTGTTAAACTGGTCTATCGATCAGCAGCCGAGCTTATTCGAACCTACGCCGAATGAGGGTGAAAATGAACAATTGCCATTTCCACAGCTGTTAGCTAACGTAGGATTAGAGGCGACACCCGTTGATATTTTGGCACAGAGAACCCATATACCTGTGCATGAAGTCATGATGCAGCTTTTAGAGCTTGAGCTCTCAGGGCATGTTGTTGCAGTTTCCGGTGGCTATATTCGAAAGGGGAGAGGCTAAGCTATGATGATGGACATACTGATGTACTTGTTTGAAACCTACATCCATAGCGATTCTGAATTGCAGGTGGATCAAGACGAACTTGAAGATGAACTTCTTCGAGCGGGGTTTCACCAAGATGATATTTATAAGGCTCTCCATTGGTTGGAAGACCTTGCTGCACTGCAAGATACCGATAACCAAGCGGCGATTACTATGTGCTCTAATACCTCGATGCGTGTTTACACAAGTAAAGAGATATCACGTATTAATATGGAGTGTCGTGGTTTCTTGTTGTTCCTTGAGCAGATCAACGTCCTCACGACAGAGATTCGTGAAATGGTGATTGATCGTGTCATGGGGTTAGAGACCAATGAATTTGAGTTGGATGATCTGAAGTGGATTATCTTAATGGTACTGTTCAATGTACCGGGTAATGAAAGTGCTTACACGCAAATGGAAGAGCTGTTGTACACCAAAGAGCAAGGTATCTTGCATTAATACAGGCTTATCATGAGTAGTAAGATTGATAATCAGCTTTTTTCAGCACATGAACATGCGTTAGAGCATGAACCATGTCCACAGTGTGGTGGGGAGCTTCAGCTTCGCCATGGTAAGCACGGCCCATTTTTAGGCTGTAAGCAGTATCCGAGCTGTGATTACATCAAGCCTCTTCATCAAAATGATGGTCATGTGGTGAAAGAGCTGGGCGTTCCGTGTCCTAAATGCCAAAACGAATTGGTATTAAGGCAAGGTCGCTTTGGGATGTTCATTGGCTGTAGCAGTTATCCAGAGTGTAATCACATCGAATCTTTGGACCAACCGAAAGAACAACCTGAAGAGCAGCCACTTGTTGCCTGCCCTGAGTGTGGTCGAGGCCACTTGGTTGAGCGTAAATCTCGCTATGGCAAAACCTTCTATGCGTGTGATAACTACCCTAAGTGTAAGTTCGCCGTTAATCAGCCACCTGTTATAGGTCGTTGTGAACAGTGCCAGTTCCCGTTGTTACTTGAGAAGAAAACAGCCAGTGGTACCAAGAAGCAATGCGCTGATCGCAAGTGTCACCACATTCAATCTCAATAACTCGATATTATAGACACAAAAAAACGGCGCTCACTGAGCGCCGTTTTTGTATCCAATAAACTTTTTATATCAATAAGCCAATGTAGGCTTACTTCATCTGCTCAGCAAACTCATGCACAGCAGGGTAGGCTTGCTTATCAAGAATCTCAGCCAATGAGCACAAAGCTCTTTGTAATTCTGCGTTGTAGTCAGCGCTCACGTTAATGTGACCCATCTTGCGACCTGCACGCTTTTCTTTGCCATACCAATGAACATGACAACCACCTTGAGCAAGAATAGCCTCAGGAAGAGTATCTTCGCCAAGAATGTTGATCATTGTGGTTGGACGAATCAGTTTAGTGCTACCTAGTGGCATGCCACACACTGCACGTAGGTGGTTTTCAAACTGACAAGTCTCTGCGCCTTGTTGCGTCCAGTGGCCCGAGTTATGAACACGTGGTGCAATCTCATTAACAAGCAGTGAACCTTGAACATCAAAGAACTCAAGTGCTAGCACGCCAACGTAATCTAAACGCTCAGCAATGGCAGTGAACATGGCTTTAGCTTGCTCTTGCAGTTCAATGTCATCAATCGCTGTCGATAAGCTCAACACGCCGTCGGTGTGAACATTCTCAGCCAGTGGATACACTTGAACCTCGCCATTGGTATCACGAGCACCAACCAGTGATACTTCGCGGTCAAACGGAACAAACTCTTCAGCCACAATCGCTTGGTTGTCGGTCGCGGTAATGCACTCAGCCATTTCTGCCCAAGTCGCGTCAACATTGTCTAATGTCTTTAAGCGCCATTGGCCCTTGCCGTCGTAGCCGCCAAGTGTGCTCTTCAACACCATTGGTAAGCCAACGTGAGCAATTGCAGCGTCAAAGTCTTCGCGAGAGTTAACCACGTAGTACTTAGCATTCTTCACGTTCGCTTCGTCTAACAGGGCTTTTTCAAGACGACGGTCACCGCCAGCTTTGATTGCTTCTGTTGTCGGTAAGAACTTACCGCTGCGCTCACACACCTCAAGTACATCGTGAGGAATATGTTCGAATTCAGCAGTAATGACGTCCGCACGCTCAATCGCATTTTCTAAGCCGTTACCTAGAATCGCTTGCGTTAATGGGTGAACAATATTTTTGCTGCCAACATCAAAAGCAGAAATTTCAATATTCAGCGGTGCCCCAGCTAGGGACATCATGCGAGCAAGTTGGCCCGCGCCTAACACAAGAACATGCATGGAAATTAGTCCTCTGCAGGGTTTGGATTAGCCAAAACCGTTTCTGTTTGCTCAGAACGGAATGCTTCTACTTTTGCCATTACTTCTTCATTGTGTGTACCAATGATTTGAGCCGCTAGGATGCCTGCATTGGCAGCGCCAGCTTCACCGATAGCCAAAGTACCTACCGCGATACCTTTTGGCATCTGCACGATAGAAAGCAGAGAGTCCATGCCTTTCAGTGCTTTAGACTGAACTGGAACACCCAGAACTGGTACGCTTGTGAAAGCAGCAGCCATGCCCGGAAGGTGCGCTGCACCGCCAGCACCAGCAATAATTACTTTAATACCGCGCTCTTTCGCACTGGTTGCGTAGTCTGCAAGCAACTGAGGTGTGCGGTGAGCAGAAACCACTTTTGTTTCGTACGCCACGCCAAACTGATCCAACATTTCTGCAGCTAGCTTCATTGTTGGCCAATCAGATTTAGAACCCATGATAATACCGACAGTCATCTCAAACTCCTTCAGGTACGATTTAATTAGTGATTAGATATTTTGCGCGCATTATACGGGTAAAATTACTTAAGGAAAACGTTTGCGTCAGTCTAAGTTGTTAATTGATACATTTTATAAACAAATAGCTTTAGTCACAGTGAATGATAATTTGTACACTTAGCGAGTTCGATAACTGACTTAATGAGGCAACCCGTGGATAACTTTCAACATACATTGCAGGCATTACAACAAGGTGAAGTCATTGCTTACCCGACCGAAGGCGTTTTTGGGGTTGGTTGTGATCCTGATAATCCACATGCCATCAAGAAATTACTCGAGTTAAAACAGCGTCCAGTTGAAAAGGGCTTGATCTTGATTGCTGCAAGTTACGAGCAGCTGCTTCCTTATATTGATGAAAGCCAGTTGACGGAAGAACAGTTGGTAACAGTGAAAGCGACATGGCCAGGTCCGGTCACTTGGATTATGCCAACCAGCAGCAAAGTTACTGACTGGGTCAGCGGCCAGTTTGATTCCATCGCGGTACGAGTGACGGATCACCCTTTGGTTCAAAGAATGTGTAATGAGTTCGGCAAGCCGTTAACCTCTACCAGTGCCAACCTGACTGGCGAGCCGCCTTGTATGACGACTGAAGAAGTTAAGCAGCAACTTGGCCAACATTTGGTGGCTATTTTAGAAGGTCAAACGGGTGGTCGTGAGAAGCCAAGCGAAATTAGAGATGCAAAAACGTCGAAAATATTAAGACAGGGCTAAACCCTGCAAAGGAAGTAAGATGTCAGCAATTGATAAAGAAGCAGTAAAACAGTTTTTACTGAGTCTACAAGATTCGATTTGCCAGCAGCTTGAGCAAGCTGATGGTACTGCACTGTTTGAAGAAGATGCATGGGAGCGTGAGCCTGGCGAGCGCCTTGGTGGCGGTGGTCGAACTCGTGTGATGACCAACGGTGCGGTATTTGAGCAAGGTGGGGTTAACTTCTCTCACGTAGCGGGTAAGGCTATGCCTGCCTCAGCTACAGCTCATCGACCTGAATTAGCCGGACGTAAGTTTGAGGCGATGGGGGTTTCATTAGTTATCCACCCTAAAAACCCATATATCCCAACCTCACACGCGAACGTTCGATTCTTCATTGCGGAAAAAGAAGGGGAAGACCCGATTTGGTGGTTTGGTGGTGGTTTTGACTTAACGCCATTTTATCCTGTCGATGAAGATTGCCAATCTTGGCATCAAACTGCTAAAGATCTTTGTGCGCCGTTTGGTGATGATGTTTATCAAGAACACAAAGAGTGGTGTGATAAGTACTTCTATCTTCCTCACCGAGACGAAACACGTGGTGTTGGTGGTCTGTTCTTTGATGACTTAAATGAGTGGGGTTTCGATAAGAGCTTTGCTTATATGCAGGCTGTCGGTGAAGGTTTTGCTGCGGCGTACTTACCTATTGTCGAGCGTCGCAAAGATACACCTTATGGCGAACGTGAGCGTGACTTCCAACTATACCGTCGTGGCCGCTATGTTGAATTCAACCTAGTTTACGACCGTGGTACCTTATTTGGCCTGCAAAGCGGTGGACGCACAGAGTCTATATTGATGTCGATGCCGCCGTTGGCTCGTTGGGAATATCGCTATGAACCGCAAGCGGGCTCACCAGAAGCTCTGCTTTATAGTGACTACCTCAAACCTCGAGTTTGGTAGTTCTTCCTTCCTTATAGGGATAGTGATAGGGTCATCTATATAGATGACCCTTTTTATTATTTCTGTTAGGTAAGGATATGACACAGCAAGTAGATCGTTATGCCGTTTTCGGTAATCCTATTGGGCAAAGCAAATCGCCATTCATTCATACATTATTTGCTCGCCAAACCAGCCAACAACTTACCTATACAGCATTACAGCCAGAGCACGGTCAATTTATCACTGCTGCCAAAACCTTTTTCAGCGAAGGTGGTCGAGGGTGCAATGTCACAGCGCCTTTTAAAGAAGATGCCTATCAGTTAGCCAATCGCCTAACTGAGAGAGCTGAACTAGCTGGTGCCGTAAATACCCTTAAGAAGTTAGATGATGGAGAGATCATTGGTGATAACACCGATGGTGAGGGCTTAGTTCAAGACCTGCTTCAACATCAAGTCACGCTAAAAGGAGCACGTGTTCTTCTTCTTGGCGCTGGTGGTGCTGCGAGAGGAGTGATTCAACCTCTTCTCGACCAAAAGCCACAACAGCTGGTGGTCGCTAATCGAACCAGCTCCAAGGCTGAACTTCTGGCTGAGATGTTTTCGTCGCATGGCAACATCAAGGGGATGGGGCTAAGTGATGTTAATGAAGGCTTTGATGTCATTATTAACTCTACCTCATCTGGTCTAAGCGGGCAGCTTCCTGAAGTGTCTGAGGTGATTTTCAATTCTACTAGCGCCGTTTATGACATGGTTTATGGATCTGGAACGACGGTATTCAATCAATGGGCATTAGATAATGGTGTTCATGCTGCTTATGATGGTTTGGGTATGCTAGTGGGGCAGGCAGCAGAAAGCTTTATGCTTTGGCGTGGTCTTCGTCCGGGAACAAAACAGATTTTAAGAGAATTACGTAAAAATCTAGAGATGTAATGGGGTGTTTATAAAAAATGAATCAATCAATTCTATTTCCTGATATCCAAGATTGGGATGAAGAGAGCCGAACAATCACGTTCCCAGCACAACAGTCGGGCGCATTGATTGAATGTGTCATGTCTATTGAGGAATTATCAAGATTGGCAGGTAAAGATATAGAAGAAGGCGATCAAGCTTTAGTTATCTTTTCAGAGTTACGTTTCGATATTGAAGAGCTAGCGGAAGAGTTAATAGAAGAAGAGGAGTATGACTCCTCTAATCGGATTCAGATCAAAGCGCTTTAAACTGGAAGCACAGAGTCTAGATAGTCGTTTTTATTCTGAACATAGTTGTCAGCTGACTTCTGTAAAAAGGCACGCTCCTTATCATTTAATGGGCGTGCTTGTTTTACCGGGCTTCCTACATATAGATAACCGCTCTCAAGTACCTTGTTCGGTGGCACTAAGCTACCAGCACCAATCATCACATCTTCTTTAATAACCACGCCATCCAACACGATAGCTCCCATACCAACAAGTACACGATCTTCAATCGTGCAGCCATGCAGCATTACTTTATGGCCGATAGTGACATCATTACCTATTAATAGCGGGTAACCCTCAGGGTTTTCTGCATTCTTATGGGTGACGTGCAAAACGCTGCCGTCTTGGATATTCGTTCTATCTCCAATATGAATGTGGTTCACATCTCCTCGAGCTGCAACCAAAGGCCACACGCTAGAGTCGTCACCGATTTTGATATCCCCAACCAGTACCGAACTTGTATCTATATAGACACCTTGTCCAATCTGAGGGGATATTCCTTTATAACTGCGCATTGAACTCATAAATCCTCCTTTATATAGGCACCTTAAGCCCTTAATTAAGAGGAATACTAGTGAAAATGGGGTGCTTTGAACAAAAAACGCTCGAACAATCAAAAAAGTAAGAAAAACTTCAAAAAGGGCTTGCCAGTGTGATCGAAATCTCTATAATGCGACCTCGTTGAAACGGGAAGGCTTCGTAAGAAACCAAAACGAATCAGCAGGTCAAATTAGCCAAGCTAAGCGCTTGAAAAAAGTTTT